>JAOZOT010000045.1 GCA_029933115.1 Anaerolineae bacterium
TCAAGCCTGCGGGAGGGTAGCCGTCCCCTCTGCGGGTGAATTACGAAAGGGCCTCGATGTCTAGTGCCTGACTCCAGGGGAAGCTCGTTGAACGAGGAGAGAAGCACGTGAATGAGGTCTTGGCTGTTTTCCTTTGGTGGCTGATAATCGAGATACTGGGCCTGGTAGCTTTGCCACTTACCGTGCGGCTGTTCAGACACCTGCCCGACCGAGGTTATGCCCTGGCCAAGCCCCTGGGCTTGCTCCTGGTCAGCTATGTGCTGTGGATCGGGGCCACTTTCGGCTTGTTGCACAACAACGTGGGAGGCATTGTCTTCTCGATCCTGGCGGTGGGAGCTTTCTCCGGCCGGTTTTACGCCAGGGGCGAAAAGGATGACAGCCTTTTCTCCCTGCTGAGAAACAGGAGATGGGTCATCGTCGTCAGTGAAACGCTTTTCGCCCTGGCTTTTGGCCTGTGGGCTCTCTACCGGGCCTACAACCCGCAGATAGCAGGCACTGAGAAGCCCATGGAGTTCGCTTTCCTCAACGCCGTCCTGCGCAGCGAGACCTTTCCCCCCCACGACCCCTGGCTCTCTGGCTTTGCCATCAGCTATTACTATTTCGGCTATCTGATGATGGCCGTGCTCACCAAGCTCTCCGGTGTGCCGTCCGGCATCGCGTTCAACCTGGGCATTGCGCTGCTCTTTGCTCTGACGATGACCGGGGCTTTCAGTCTGGTTTACAATTTGGTAAAGGGAGCTGAGAAGCCATCACCTTCTTCCGGTCCACTCAACCCTATCTTCCACGGCCTCCTGGGCTCTATCCTTGTCGCTGTGATCGGCAACCTGGAGGGGTTTCTGGAGGTTTTGCACGCCAAAGGAATCGGCCCGGCCGGTTTCTGGCGCTGGCTGGACCTGAAAGACCTGGGAAAACCTCCGACCACCAACACCTGGTTGCCCACTCGTTACCTGTGGTGGTGGCGGGCTTCTCGCATCATCCACGACAGAGACCTGCTGGGCAACGATATGGAGGTCATTGACGAGTTCCCTTTCTTCAGCTTCTTGCTGGGCGATATGCACCCCCACGTTCTGGCTCTGCCCTTTGTTCTTCTGGCTCTAGCGCTGGCTTTCAACTGGCTGCTCTCGCGCCGTAAATTGAGCTGGCCTGAGTTGAGCCTGACGGCTCTGTGTCTGGGGGCTCTGGGTTTCTTGAACACCTGGGATTTCCCTATCTATTTGTTCATAGCCATCGCCGCTTACGCCGTCCAACGCTATGGGCATCACAGAGCCCTCAACACCAATTGGCTGAAGGAGGTCGGATATACGGCTGTGCTGCTGGCAGCCCTGGGTTTTGCTTTCTACCTGCCTTTCTACATCGGCTTCCAGTCTCAGGCGGGCGGGTTGCTGCCTACCCTCTTTACCATCACCAGGTTGAATCAATATCTGGTCATCTTTGGGCTGTTCGTCTTTGCCCTTGTTGGCTTCCTCGTCGTGCGGGTTATAGAGTTGCTCTCACTGCGGGGGCAGGATGGCGAGAGGGTCTTGAGTTCGCGGGCTTTGCTCCTTGATTGGCTGCGCGTCCTGGTGTGGATGGCGATCTTGCCGCCGCTGGCCATGTTCGTAGCCATCATGCCCGTGGTCGCTACCGAGAGAGGGCGAGCCTTTCTGCAAGGCGTCTTGGATAGCGAACCCGTGCGCCAGGTGATTGGTCAGCAGACCCTCGTTTCTCTCCTGCTAAAGAGTCTTGAACTTCGCCTCAGCAACCCCTGGTTCTTCCTCTTTTCGGTTTCGCTGATAGCTTTGGTCATTGTTCTGATCCTATACGAATCACGAATCACGCTCAGCCCCAGCGTCCTCTTTGTCCTTTTGATGGCTTTCACCGCCTTGCTCCTGGCCTTCAGCGTGGAGTTTGTCTACCTCAAAGATAGCTTCGGCACTCGCATGAACACTATTTTCAAGTTCTACTTCCAGGCCTGGGTGCTTCTGGCGGTCACCGGTGCCTTCTGCGTCTATTACGTGGCCGGTCGAGGGAGGATTGGCTGGGTCCGTTCTCTGTGGCTGGCCGGTTTTGGGGCTTTGTTCCTGGCGGGCATGGTCTACCCGTTGGCGGCCGGTTACACCAAGGCCGGTGGTTTCAAGAGCGAGCCTACCCTCGACGGCACGGCCTATATGGCCGAGCACAACCCTGATGACTACGCGGCGATCCAATGGCTCAACGAGAACGTAAAAGGAGCGCCGGTCATCCTGGAGGCCACGGGCGGGTCTTACACCTATTATGGTCGGGTTTCCTCTCAGACGGGGTTGCCCACGTTGTTGGGTTGGGATTTCCACGAAGTACAGTGGCGGGGTAGCGGCGAGGAGGGCAACAAGCGCAAGCCGGACATCAAAACCATCTACGGCACTCTCGATGCCCAGGTCGCCTTGACGTTGATGGACAAATACGATGTGGAGTATGTCTACGTGGGGTCTTTGGAGCGGGGTCGCTACCCCTCAGCAGCCCTGGACAAATTTGATTACATTATGGATGTGGTCTATCAGCGAGGGGCGGTGACGATTTACAAACGGCGTTAGACCTGAAACGTGATCCATAGGAGGGGGGAGGAGGAGAATGATGGACCTTTGGGAAGCGATAAAAGAGCGACATAGCATCCGACGTTATGTGGAGGGGCGCGATGTCCCCGCTGAGACGGTTGAGCGGCTGCTTCAGGCGGCTATCGCTGCACCTTCGGCGGGAAATTGCCAACCCTGGCACTTTGTGGTGGTGCGCGATCCCAAGACCAAACGAGGACTGGCCGAGGCCGCCTACGGTCAGCAGTTTGTGGCTCAGGCCCCGGTGGTCATCGTCGTCTGCGCCGACCCTGCCCGCTCGGCTTCGCGCTACGGTCGGCGCGGGAGCGAACTCTACTGCCTGCAAGACACAGCGGCGGCCACCGAGAACATCCTGCTTGGGGTCACGGCCCTGGGTCTGGGAGCCTGCTGGGTGGGCGCTTTCGACGAGGGGGCAGCGGCCGCGGCTCTGAATCTCCCATCACACTTGCGCCCCGTGGCCATCATACCTGTTGGCCATCCCGATGAGAGATTCGCCCGCCGTACCCCACGGCGACCACTGGCTGAGGTTACCACCTTCATCGGGTAGAAAGCCGACAATGATCGGGAATCGGTCTCCGACAACTACCAGACAGGCGCTTCTCCTTCTTACCTTGTTAGCTTTCGGCCTGCGGGCAACCAGGCTGAACTTTCAACCCCTCTGGTGGGATGAAGGTTACAGCCTGTACTTCGCCACAATGAACCTGGCGGCGATGGTCGCCGGCACGGCCGGCGACATCCACCCGCCCTTTTACTATGCCCTGCTTCATTTCTGGATCGCCTTCCTGGGCTCTGAGGCCATTGTTGTGCGCTTGTTCTCTGTATTTGTCGGCACGCTGACCGTGCCTCTGCTCTATCAAGTAGGCCGTCGCCTCGCAGATGAGAGGGCAGGGACGCTGGCCTCCCTGGTCATGGCCATAGCTCCTCTCCACATCTACTACTCTCAGGAAGTGCGGATGTACGGGCTGGTGACCTTGTTGGGACTGCTGTCGGTGTATTTCGCTCTAGGGCCGGTGAAGGACCAGGCTCAGGCAGCGGGCCAGAGCCGGCAAACCCTGCTCTGGGGAGGATACGTCGCCATCACCCTGGCCGCCTTGTACACCCAATACTATGCCACTTTCATCCCTCTGTTCCAAACCGTCTTTGTGGTAGGATACTTTGCCCTTTCGACGCTCAGACAAGGGCCTGTACAGCAGGGCGGGGGTCGGTGGGCCGACCCCGTTCGCAAAAGAGGAAAAGCGGGGTTGAAGGGGCACCCCTCAAGCTCGCCGGACTTTGCGGCGCAAGCCGGACAGGGCCGAAAGGCAAAGGCCGCGACTCTGCTCGTCCGATGGTTGATAGCTCAAGGGGTCCTCTTTCTGCTGTATGTGCCTTGGGTCATTTACGCCGGTGGGCAATTGACCGAGTACGTCATAGGCAAAGTGGCCCATGAGGGGTATCGCCCCCTGGGGCTATGGGCCTTCTTCGGCCAACATCTGGCGACCTTTGGCCTGGGACACCTTGCCCCGGACCAAAGCTATCTGTACTGGGCCGGATTGTTCTTCTTCCTGCTGGCCCTTCTGGGAGCCCTTCGCTCACCCTTGCGCAGGTTGCGAACGGCCTTGGCAACGGGGCAATCCTCCGTAAAAGTCGCCACCGCAAGCCCAATTTTCCTGCTTCTCTATTTGCTCGTCCCCCTCCTGATGGCCTATTTCATTAACCTGCGTTTTCCCTTCGCTCCCGTTGGGATGGAGCGCCTGAGCCTGCTCGCTACGCCGGCCTACTATTTGCTCATCGGCCTGGGATTGGCCTGGCTCTGGCAGAGCTCGCGCCCCCTGTTCTGGCTCTCTACCCTGGCCCTCACCTGTGTAAGCAGCCTCTCTCTCCACGGCTTCTACACCGTTGAACGCTACCCTCAGGACGACTACCGGCCCCTCATCGCCCGAGTGCAAACTATAGCCTCCCCCAACGATGCAGTCTTTTGCATCTATCCCTGGCAAGTGGGATACTTTGAGAGCTACTACCGAAGGGAACAGCCTCATGTCATCCTCGCCTCCAGTGGGGAATGGGGTCCCCCCATCCAGAGGGAGTTGGAGGAACTTCTGGCCCAAGGGCGACGTCTCTGGTTTCCAGCCTATCAGGCCAAAGGAGGGATCATGGAAAGCCAGGTGGAGCGATTCCTGCTTGCCAATAGCTATCCCATTCTCAATGAGTGGTATGGGACGACGCGGCTTTCCTTCTATGCCCCCGCAGACCCAAAGGGCCTGCAAAAGGCCTCTGAAGCTGTAAACTTTGATAATCGTCTGCGGTTGCTGGAATACGCTCTGAACCCCGGCCCGTTGGAGGCCGGTTGGGGAGTGGTCACTGTGGACCTCCTTTGGCTGAAAGAAGGGAGATTGGATGGCCGTTACCTGGTTGGCCTGCGCCTGACCGACCAGGCCGGGCGCACCTGGGCTCAGCGGGACAGCGAACCCATGGCCGGACTCAGCCCCTTCTCAGTCTGGCAGGAGGGCGAACCGGTGTCCGATCACCACGGCCTCCTGGTGCCGGCCGGTACCCCGCCGGGCGACTATCAACTCAGGCTGGGGGTGTACCGGGCTACAGATGAGCGCGGGTTGACCGTCCTGGACGAAAACTCTATCCCCCAGGGCACCGAGGCCGTACTGGGGACAGTCCATGTGGTGCCCCCAGCCCACCGGCCACCCATTGAAGCCCTGGCTATCGAGCATCCCCTTGCAGCCGACCTGGCAGATTCAGAGAAAGGCCCTGCTCTACGCCTTCTGGGATACAGCCTGGGTGAGGGCCCCCTGAAGCCCGGCCAGGCCCTCAAATTGACTCTCTTCTGGCAGGCCCTGGCGGAGGTGAACCGTGATTACATCGTCTTTGTCCAACTTCAGGACGAGAAGGGAGGGCTATGGGCCAATCGGGAGACCTCCCCTGTAGATGGCAGCTACCCCACAACGGGCTGGCAAGCCGGCCAGTTGGTGCGCGACCCCCACGACCTTACGGTGCCGGCCGCAGTGCCCGACGGGCAATATCGCCTGGTAGTGGGCCTCTATCGGGCCACAGACAAGGAACGCCTGGTCGTCGTTTCCGGCCCTCAGCGCGGGCGAGATAATCTGACCCTGACCGCAGTAAACGTCCAGGGCCGCGAGCACGACTACCTGAAGCCGAGGGTCTCGCATCCCCTTCAGGCTCGTTTCGGCGAAAGCATTGTCCTCATCGGCTACGATTTGGAGGATCGGCAACTCAGACCGGGCGACACGCTGAGGCTGACCCTTTATTGGCACGCTCTGAGCCCCGTGGACAAATCATACACCGTCTTCGTCCACCTGCTGGACGCCAATGAAGTCATCCAGGGCTGGGGCGACAGCCTGCCCGGCAGCGGCACCCTCCCCACCACCAGTTGGCTGGCGGGTGAATACCTGCAGGACAGGCACGAGATCGCCGTCAAACCCGAGGCCCCTCCAGGCGAGTACCTGATTGAAGTGGGGCTATACGAGGCGCTCAGCGGCGCGCGTCTGCCTCTCGTGGACGAGAAGGGAGAGGTGCAAGGAGATAGAGTTTTGTTGGCCCAGACCCCCATCAACATTAGACCTTGGAGGTAAATCACACCATGCTAGATTTGAGATTCATCCGTGAGCACCCCGACCTGGTTAAAGAGGCTCTGGTCAAGCTGAACACCACAGCCCCCATTGATGAAATATTGAGCCTGGATGAACAACGGCGGGGGCTTCTCTCTGAAGTAGAAGCTCTGAGAGCCAAACGCAACGCTGTCTCCAAAGAGATTGGGAGAATGAAAGCAGGCGACGGTCGCCAGGCCCTTATCGAGGAAATGCGGGCAGTAGGCGAGCGCATCAAAGAACTGGACAACCAGATACACCAGGTGGAAGCACAATTGAATGACGCCATGCTCCAGGTGCCTAACATGCCCCACGAGAGTGTGCCTGTGGGCCGTGACGAGAGCGAAAATGTGGTGGTACGCACCTGGGGACAGCCCAAAGAGTTCGATTTTGAGCCACTGCCCCACTGGGACCTGGGCCCGACTTTGGACATTATTGATTTTGAGCGAGGGGTGAAACTTTCTGGCACCCGTTTCTACGTGCTCAAGGGGTTGGGAGCCAAACTCCAGCGCGCCCTCATCACCTGGATGCTGGACCTGCACGTCAACGAGCACGGCTACACCGAGATTTACCCGCCTTTCATGGTGAGAGAGGAATGTATGTGGGGTGCCGGGCAACTGCCCAAGTTCCTGGACAATATCTACCACGATGTGGAAGACGACGTCTGGTTCATCGGCACAGCCGAAATCCCGCTGACCAACCTCCACCGCGATGAGATTCTGGCCCCAGGCACACTGCCCCTCTACTACGTGGCTTACACGGCCTGCTTCCGCCGCGAGAAAATGTCGGCCGGACGGGACACGCGAGGCATCAAGCGCGGCCATCAGTTCGACAAGGTGGAGATGTACAAGTTCACCACCCCTGAAACCTCATACGAGGAACTGGAGCGTCTGGTGGATAATGCCGAGGACGTCTGTCGCCGCCTGGGGATAGCTCACCGGGTGGTGCAGATGTGCACCGGCGACCTGGGCTTCTCCGCGGCCAAGAAATACGACGTGGAGATGTGGGCGCCTGGCGTACAGGAATGGTTGGAAGTCAGCTCATGCTCCAATTGCGAGGACTTTCAAGCCCGCCGGGCCAACATCCGCTACCGGCCCGAACCTGGAGCCAAACCCCAGTTTGTGCACACCCTCAACGGCTCCGGCCTGGCCTTACCCCGGGTGATGATCGCCATCATGGAGAACTACCAGCAGGCCGACGGCAGCATCGTCGTGCCCGAGGTCTTGAGGCCCTACATGGGCGGGGTGGAAGTCATTGGGTAGTATGGGGAGATGGTAGGTGGGTGGTTAGGTGGCTGGGTGGCTGGGTGGTTAGGTGGCCGGGTGGTTGGGTGGTTGGGTGGTTGGGTAGGTGGAGGTGGGGTTGACATTCTGCCCTCTCTCTGCTATACTATAATTGTGGAGAGGGAGAGAAGCCATCTTCACCGGAGGGATGGCCGAGTGGACTATGGCGACGGTCTTGAAAACCGTTGTGGCCGCAAGGTCACCGGGGGTTCGAATCCCTCTCCCTCCGCCAGCAAGGACTTTTCGGAGGAGTAGCCAAGTGGTCATAAGGCGACGCACTGCTAATGCGTTGTGGGGTTAACGCTCCACCGTGGGTTCGAATCCCACCTCCTCCGCCATTTAAGCTTCAGCCACCGATGAATTCGGTGGCTGTTTGCTACACAGGGCTGGCCAATCCAATGTGGGAGAGATCCTCACCCCAAAACCTCTGGGCAAAGTCGTGGAAACGCCGCAGGTGATAGGAGTTATTTGTCCCAATTTCCTCAAAGTATCGCCTGATCTCAGGCTGCCTATACAACGATACTTTGTGCTTCCCATCATTCTTCGCTGCAAAACCAAACTCAACCAGCATCTTCTCCATCCCAATCAACAAAGGTGTCGAGTGATTCCTGAAACAAATCTTCACATAACGATACATCTTGCCACTGACTTTGTAAGAATGTGGGTAAGGTCCGCCGTCCGTATCCATTAACCCCCGAAGACAGGCCCTCATGCATTCTCGGTCTGAGAATATCCAATCGGGCACGCTCACCTGTTGCTTCACTTTGTTCCCCTTCTTCAAGCCAATACTCAACAGGAATTCTACTACCGCCACAGAGGAAACCGTTACTATGTAGGTATTCTCACGAGGAATAAGCGGGGCTTCCACACCGAAAAGCTCCGCCGCCAACTCGGACACGAAACGGCTATATTCGGCCTCTTTCTCGCGGTGGGAGGTAACTCTTACCTGGAAATCAGTGATTTCTCCATCTCCCAGCAGAATACCAACGAGTTCGGCCAGGCGTGGAGATTTCTCAGGCAGCAAGATCTCTTTCCTCTCGCGGAAGCGGGGGTAGAGTTCAGGGTTCTCTCTCGCCCGCCTGCGCAATTCTTTGAGCCCTTTTCGCCCGCCTTTGCGCCGCCCTTCGGATGTACCGGGGTTGCCATACAGTTCGTAGTATACCCTCGCCCCCTTGCTGCCGGCCCTACGTCTGTACTCTTCCTCAGATATTACCTCAATGATGGTGGGTAGGGGAACGCCCGACAATTTGTGTAGCGTCATCAGCGCCTCGTAAGACATTCTTAACTCCTCTTTGCGCCAATCACGAAGAGTCCACCGGCTCACACCACAGAGGTTGGCTATCTCCTGCCATCGCAGCGAGGTGGCCTCTTTCACGGCCGCCAGGAATTCAGCTTGCTCGCCTTTCTCGATCGCTACTCTAGCCATTGCCTCCTCTTGATTTTGCCCTCCGGTAGCTCTGCATTTAATCGTGGTAGGGCAGGTTGCCCCACTGAAGGCACAGGAGAGGGGAAAATTCATGGTTTAGTGCTTAGCACTGATATAGTTTTTGCTGAGAATGCAGACAGATGATGCACCGACTTGAAAGTTTCGGCGATCAGTGGTATAATGTAAATAGATAGGAAGCCGGAGCCCTATCACGCGCCCTCGTAGCTCAGTGGATAGAGCGTCTCCCTGCGGAGGAGAAGGTCGCACGTTCAAATCGTGTCGAGGGTGCCTTTACACAGTTTAAGACAATCCCAACAAGCGGGCCGCATTGCCGCCCAGAATTTTGTCCTTAGCCTCCTCAGCGAGAGGGAGGCGACGGATGGCAGCAATGTTGCCCGCGATGTCTGTCACGGCCGGCCAGTCAGAGCCAAAGATGACCTTATCGGCCAGCTTCTCCAGATCGGGGAAGTAGACCAGCAATTTCTGGGGAGGCAGGCCGGTGATCTCCATGTAGACGTGCTCATGCAGCCTGGCCAGAAAGAAAGCCCGGTCGTACCAGAAGCCCCGCCCACTATGAGCCATGATGATGGTCAGACGGGGAAAATCCACAGCCACATCGTCCAGATAAAGAGGGTCACCATACTTGAGACGAGCGCCGGGGAAGGTCGAAGAGCCGGTGTGAAACATGATCGGCACTCCCATCTCCTGAGCTCTGGCGTAGACGGGGTAAAGACGACGATCATTGGGGTAGAAGTGCTGGTAGACCGGATAAAGCTTGAGCCCCTTGTGCCCTAGCTCAGTCACACATCGTGTCAACTCTGCCACCGGGTTTGGTGTAACATAGGGATTGATGTTGGCGAAGGGGATCAGGCGCCGGCTGGCCTGGCAGAATGTGGCCACCCGGTCGTTAGGGCTGACACCGGTGGTCAGGGGATTTGTCTCGGCCAGGCAAACGGCATAATCTATGCCCTGCTCATCCAAATACTCCAGCATCCCCTGAGGCGTATCCAGCACACGGTGCAAATGCTCTGCCGGTTCGCCTTTTTTCATGGCCGGACGCAACCATTCCAACAACCAGGGAGCGTACTCATCGGCCGTGGTGACGTGAAAGTGGAAATCAACGACGGGCATGGACCTCACTGCTTGCTCCAACTTTTTCCCCCATCCGTAGTCTTGTACAGCCCCTCAGAGGTAGCCGCGTAGACGATTCGGCTGTCGGCGGGGTCAACAGCCAGAGCATGGATGTGCTCGATGGTGGTGGAAAGGAAAGAAGGACAAGGGCCGGCCCGGCCGGGCAGACCGTCGTTGACGACCAACCACGTTTCACCACCATCGGTGGTCTTGTAAAGCCCAGCCTGGTTGGTTATAAAATTGTAGCCTGTACCCTCATAGAGCACCTGCCTGTCTCCCGGGGCAATGGCCAAAGCCCAGGAGCCGGCCATCGTCACCTCCTCCCCGAGACACTGACGGCCGGTAGTCAAGTCCCACCACGTTTCGCCCCCATCGGTCGAACGCACCGTCCCCGCACCACGGGCAAAATACACGATCTGGGGATCCCCCGGGTCAAGGACCAAGTCACGGCCACCGCGACAGACGCGCCACACTTCTCCCCCCACCCGGTTTAGTTCACAGGCAGCACACGGTAGACAGGGCTCTCCCTTCAGGTCCAGTCGCGGGTCGTAGGCATTGCTCAGAGCCACGTACCTCGTTCCGCTGACAGGGTCTATGGCCAGGGCCTCAACATCGCTTCCCAGGGCTTTATCCCCGGCCGGGCTCCAGAGCAGTTCCCACGTCTCACCTCCATCGCTGCTGCGGTATACCGCCGACCCGGCCGAGGCGCTGGCACGCAGACCGGCGTACATCACCCGCCTGTCACCAGGATCCCAAGCCAGGGCTCCAACCTGCTGATCTTTCGGCAGGCCGCGACGGATCATCTTCCAGGTATCTCCCCCATCGCTGCTCTGCAGCACTCCAGCCCAAACGGCGACAAAGACCCGCCTCGGATTGGCCGGATCAATGAGGATGTCCTGTCCGCTACCGTTGATAGCTGTCAGCGTCCAGGAGAGACCACCGTCGGTACTCCTGTAAATCCCCTTGCCCTTGATCGCGGCATAGACCCACCGGTCATCGGACGGAGCGATAGCCACGGCCAAAACGTCCCCGTGCTCTGGCAAGCCACCGACGGCCCCGGTGACCGCAACAGCGGTCTCGCGCCGGGTAGGAACAGGCGTGGGAGTACTCATCGGCGTCAAGGTGGCGGTAGAAGAGGGGGCAGACGTTGGGGCGAAAGTAGCCGTCGGCACAACAGTGGCAGTATCCGTCGGCAGAGGGGTGGGAGTGTAGGCCGGCGCGGCAGGAGTCGCCGTAGAAACCAGAGCCCTCAAGGTCATCTTGACGCTCTCCACTCCCTTGCCCCCAGGCCAGGCATAGCTCCCCACCAAAAGTGCCCCTATCAGAAGGGCAGCCAGCCCAATCCCCCACAGGAGCCTTCTGCGCCCGATGGGTATCTTGATCCTCTCCCTCCGCCACTGCTCAACCGTTTCGGCTAGCTCTTTTTTGACCCAGCCTATCCTTTTCTGATCCCTCAACCACAATCTGAAGACATCTACGTTAAAGGTGTAAGGCGCTTGAAGGTTGATGACCTCTCTTAAAGAAAGGCTCACCAGGGCTTTTGCCACCTGTCGGGCCGAAATCGGTGTCCTCCTCCGCCGCAGAGTGGCCAGAAGCTCCTTTTTGGCGACAGCCTGTCCCTTCTCTCCCCCGGCCTGAGCCAGAGCGGCCAGCACAAACTTTTCCTCGGGTGTCGAATGGTCCCAGAGGAACTGAAAGTCCGCCCTGGCCCGCTCAACGACCTCGGGAAGGACAGCCTCAACGTCGGTGAGGGTTACGGCGCCGGTATTCACCCGCTGGCAATAGGCGAAGAGGCTGTGGCAGAGGAGTTGAACGTAATAAGGATGGCCGGAGGTGAGGGACAGGATGCGCTCGACAGCTTCGGGCTCATAGGTCAATATCCCCTGGACAGGCTGCACAATGAGGCTGACGGCCTCATCCCGGTTCAGGAACTCGACTTTCTTTTGTGTGCCAACCGGGGCTTGCACAGCAGGTCGGGGGGTGTGGGGGGTGTCCCTCCTCCATGCTCCCTGCGAAAGCCCAACCGATGCCGGAGGAGAGAAGCCTTGACTTTCAACAGAGAAAATGAGGCCCAGCCAGGGGTACTGTCGGGTCAAGTTGAAAAAATACTCAAAGAGGTCACTCTCCCAGAAGCCCTGCTGAGCCTCATCGAACATCAAGATGAGATACCTATCGCCGAGAGCCTCTTTGATTCCGGGCAGAAAATGATGGCCAAAAGCTCGCCGGGAATCGGCGAGGAACTGGTCCGGGGGTGGCAATTCGACCTGGATGTCCCTATCCTCTTGCAGGCTCTGCCGGATGACAGAAGCTACTTCCCGCAAAAAACCCTCAGGGCTGTCAGAAGGGATGCCCTGGAGGTCAACAAGGATGGGGATATATTGCTCATTCAGCCGATGGCCAACCTGGAGAAGGATCGAGGTCTTGCCAATCCGGCGCCGGCCGTATAGGACGATGAGATTGTCCTGCTCGCGGTCAACGAGGACTTCTCTGATGGAGCGGAAGATCTCGTCACGGCCAAAGAACAACTCTTTGGTAGTGACGGGGCCATCGAAAACGTAAGGGTTAGTGGAGCTTTTGTCCATGTGAGTAAAACCTGTCAGGTCTGAGACACCTGTTGGGCTGAGACGGCGCAGCGAAACCCGACGTTGGTAAAGAACAAAAAGTCGCCGTCAAGACGGGCTGTGCAGCTAGCGACAGTCGAGTCGTTCAACCACGAGGCCCCACGCAGAACTCGCCAGCCGCTGGCTTGCAAGCTCTCCCGGCCATCGTTGGGGTCGTAAGGATAGGGCTTATAGAGGCTGCTAGTCCACTCCCAGACATTGCCCAGCGGGTCTCCCATTCCCTCGGGGCTGTCGCCTTCAGGCGAATACATGCCCACCGGTGTGGTGCCGCCGACGCCCGCCTCCTTGGTATTGCAACGTCCCTCGATGAACTCGTTCCCCCAGGGCCAACGCCGTCCGTCGGTGCCCCGGGCGGCTCTCTCCCACTCCGCCTCGGTGGGCAATCGCTTGCCGGCCCACGATGCATAAGCCAGGGCGTCTTCCCAGGTAACCAGAACCACCGGATGACGGCCTTTGCCCTCAGGATAAGTCCGCTTTTCCGGATCCCAGTTGTAGGCTCGACAGTCAGTCCAGGAAACCTCATAATAAGGAACCGGATGCCCTGTCTCGTCCAAGAAACGCTTGTATTCCTCGTTGGTCACCGGGTAGCGGTCAATGTAAAAGGAAGCCACGTACACCTCGTGCGCGGGTCTCTGATTGTCACTGCCTTCATCGCTACCCATGAGGAACGTGCCCCCTGGGATGTAAACCATCTCCTTGCCATCTTTTTCCCAAATGATGCGTGCAGCTTTTTCTTCCGGGACAGGCATTGTTCACCTCCACTAGCTACGTTGTATGATTCCCTGGTGATTCATTACGCCCTCGGTATTCAGATGCCTCTGACTTCAATCTCATAGGCGACGACACAACCTCCCAGCCAAATGTGATCGCCCGGGGTCAACTGGATGATTCGTCCCAATAAGACGGGGGTCCCGTTGATTTTGGTCCCGTGGGAACTGCCCAGGTCTTCGAGGGAATGGGTGTGTCCCTGACATATAATCTTGATATGGCGCCGGGCGACCCTCTCGCCCACCATGCCTTCGTCGCCCAGGTCAATGTCGGGTACAAAGCTGAGGGCCGGGTCAGAGCGCCCAACAATCAGTTCTCCTTGGTCTGGTAAATCAATGCGTCGGCCAGAGGAGGGAGTGAGAAGATAGAAACGACTCTTAAGGTGATTCGGGGGGGTGACGAGCCAGCGGGGAGTGGGGCCATAGACGAACAGGCAATGCCCCAGCACAATGCGGTCGCCCTGGCAAAGCTTGTGCTTCTGACCGAGTTGCAGAGTTTGGGTATTTACTCTGGTGCCGTTGGTGCTCCCCATGTCTTCTATGTAATGCACATTGCCATCGCCGTAAATTTTGGCATGACGGCGCGATACGGCCAGCCGACCTTGGTCCTCGTAGGTCAGGTCAATATCCGGGAAAAAGTCAACGTTCGGATCAGGACGGCCCAGAACGACCTCCCCATCAGCGGGCAAAGCGATACGGCGCCTGGTCGATTCCAACACCAGAGAATAAAGCTCACGCTCCGGCTCCCTCCGTCGCTCAGGCACCTCCTCTGCAACCGGCGGAGGCGGCGGTTTCACCTCCACCCGATCCACCTCGCGAACCTCAGGCTGGACCGGTTCTACAGTGACACTTATCGGCGGAGCCCCAGGTTCGGCCGGCGCTACTTCTTCCACCCCCTCCAACAACTCTGCCTCCCCGTCCCTGGCCATGCGCAGACGCCGGGCGAGGACAGACTCGCGATAGGTCTTTGCCTCTTGCTCCTCCCGGATGCGGAGGCAGCTCATCTGCAAAATCCTCCACATCTCTTCGGTATCGGTGCGAGCTTCGAAGGCCCGTTTAATCATCTCCTTCGAACTGGGAGAAGCATGACTTTGAGCGATGCAGCGATCCCGGGTGGCTTTTGGGCATTGCCGGCAAATGTACATCGGTCTGGCCTCTAGGGCTTGCGCAGCGGGCTTTGAGCGTGGAGTTGAGGGGATACCCCTCAAGCTCCCCAGGC
>JAOZOT010000390.1 GCA_029933115.1 Anaerolineae bacterium
CGACGGTTGCGTCGTCCTGGAGAATAATAGCGAGGCAGACTTGAGAGAGAGCTTGGAACAACTCCAACCATTTCTCCCGAGTGCGGAAAGATGACGCAGGCGGGTCTCATCAGAGCAAAGACACCAGAAGAAATCGGGATCGAAGAGCTTCTCTTCGAGATTGAGCAGAAGCGCCAACGGGTTGCCTTGCTTGGACAGGAAATAGAGGAGCTCAAACAAGCCCTGGGACGCTTCCAGGTAGAGTACAACGCCAGGGTGGGACGACTCTACGTAGAGCTGGACAAGCTGGAACTACTGATTCAGGAGTATCGGCTGCGGATTCAACTCATCGCTGAGAGGGGACGCCAGGTACGCCTCCAGGAGATTGAGGATAAGCTCAAGCGAAGGTTCAGCGCCCGATGGCAGGAGACACGCCAGACCGAGCGCGAGACTAGCGGCGCCAGCGAGGCTTATGAGCGCCAGAAGGCCGAACCTGAGCTCGACGAGGAGACGGCCCAGGAGTTGAAGCGTCTTTATCGAGAGCTGGCCAAGCGGTTTCATCCTGACCTAGCCGAGACCGAGGAGGAGCGGCAAGAGAACAGCGATCTCATGGCTGAGATTAACGAAGCCTATGCTCGAAAGGACCTGGACAAGCTGAAGGAGATCGCGGAGCGAGAAGGTGAACGACTGCGCAGTGTCCCTGGCGAAACACAGGCCGAAAAGCTGGCTAGGCTGATCCGAGAGAGTCACAGACTGGATAGTGTGATCCAGAGGTTGCAGGGTGACTTGGAAGAGCTAAAGCGCAGCCCGACCTGGGAGATGATGCAGAGGGTGGCGAAAGCAAGGGAGAACGGAGAGGACATCTTGGCTGGATTGGCCAGGGGTCTGGAGCAACAAATCAGACGCAAGAGAGAGGAACTGGGCGGTCTTGTCCAGAGATATGCCGATCTCGTGGCTCAACGGAAGCAATCGGGGCACGCAGGATGGTAGACGAAAAAGCGTTGGAGGTCAAAAAAATAGAAGGCATCGTCAGGTATCAGCCCGAGGCCGAGAAGCTGATCCAAAAGGGGCTCAAGGAACTTCAACTGCAACCATCCACCGTCATGGAGCGCAGCTACCCCTTCGAACCGGAGATGATCTTCATCCCCGCTGGCGAGTTCCTCATGGGCAGCGATCCTAGCGTGGACAAAGACGCGCAAGACATAGAGCAACCTCAACATATACTGTATCTGCCTGATTACTATCTGGCCAAGACACCGGTGACCAACGCCCAGTACGAGACCTTTGTCCAGGTTACCGGCTATGCTCCGCCAAGACATTGGAAAGGTGGAAAACCGCCAAGGGGCAAAGAGGATCATCCTGTGGTTCACGTCTCTTGGCATGACGCCGTGGCCTACTGCGACTGGCTGGCTAAGGTTACAGGCAAACCTTACTTCCTACCTAGCGAGGCTGAATGGGAGAAGGGGGCGCGGGGCAGTGATGGGCGCATCTATCCCTGGGGCAACCAGTGGGACGCAGAGCGGTGTAATAGTAGAGAAGGCAGCAAGAATGATACCACGCCAGTGGGAGCCTATCCCAAAGGGGCCAGCCCTTATGGATTACTGGACATGGCTGGCAACGTGTGGGAGTGGACGCGCAGCTTGGGTGGAAAGAGCCGGAGAAGGCCGTTCAGGTATCCCTACGATCCAGCTGATGGCCGTGAGGCACTGGATGCACCGAGCATCATCTTCCGCGTGTTGCGAGGTGGTGCGTTCTACTACGATAGGAGGTACGTCCGCTGCGCCTACCGCTTCTGGTCCCACCCCCCATCTAGCATGCTCGGAGAGTATGGGTTTCGGGTAGTGGTGGCTCCTGGCTTATCTCTGAGTGTTGAGAGGGAAAAGAAGTCCGCTGTTGTGAGAAAGCCTGAGTTGGTGCGTCTGCCTCGTCAGTCACCCCCGCCTGGCGCCGTGCCAAAACCGGAGATGATCTTCATCCCCGCTGGCGAGTTTCTCATGGGAAGCGATCCCGGGAAGGATAAAGGGGCGTTTGATAACGAGCCGCCTCAACACACCCTGTATCTGCCTGAATACTATCTGGCCAAGACGCCAGTGACCAATGCTCAGTATGCCGCCTTTGTCCAGGCTACTGGCCACGACCAGCCGCATCATTGGGCAGGCGGCAAGCCACCAAGGGGCAAAGAGAGCCATCCTGTGGTTTACGTCTCCTGGTATGATGCTATGGCTTATTGCCGCTGGCTGTCCGAGATCACCGGCAGGCCCTACCGCTTGCCCAGCGAGGCTGAATGGGAGAAGGGGGCGCGGGGCAGTGATGGGCGCATCTATCCCTGGGGCAACCAGTGGGCCGTAGAGCGGTGCAATAGTGAGGAGGGCGACAAAGAGGATACCACGCCGGTGGGAGCTTACCCTGAAGGGGCCAGCCCCTATGGATTGCTGGACATGGCTGGCAACGTGTGGGAGTGGACGCGTAGCTTGTGGGGAGAAGACTTGTTATGGCCATCGTTCAGGTACCCCTACGATCCGGCTGATGGCCGTGAGGAACTGGATGCACCGAGCGTTGTTCTCCGTGTGATACGTGGTGGGGCGTTCCGTTCTAATCGTAGGAGTGTCCGTTGCGCTTGCCGTTACCCGGGCAACCCAGGCAGCTTCTATGGGCTCGTCGGGTTTCGAGTGGTGGTGGCTCCAGACTCTCCTCTGGATTCTGGAACCTTTGGAGGAGGTCACTGATTGCTGAAAGCGTGCTCGGCCTTGGCCAGCGATGGAGTGCCTCAATGTCAGGTGGTGGAACATACATATGTCTAATGTAATCTTACTTGGAGCTGGCGCAACCAGAGGAACCTTAGGGGAGGATGCGCCAATTGCTGCAAAATTTGGGCAATGCCTGAACCGCAAAGTGCCTGATTGGGACACAACCTATCCGTATCTCGCAGCGGTGGTGCGCTTTTTGGAGTCACGAATCCCTGATACTTCCAAAGAGTCATGGGCTCTGGACAAAGTATGGGGTGCGATTGATAACAGGGTGAAATTGAGGTGTATTCTGGGTCTAAACCTGCCCGGCGCACCGTTCCCTCCTCCACAGACGAAGAGAATATACGACCGACATATGGACTCTTGGGGTCTTGCGGGTTTTGAGTTGCGATGTGCGGTGACGCGCATCTATGGTGCACGCCTGAACTCCGCGATCCAAGAGGCGGTTAAGGGCAGCGGGACATTGAAGAGGGAGTTAGCGCGGCTTCAGACAGGGGACTGTGTTATTTCGTTCAATTACGACCTGCTCGCTGAAGAGCTCCTAAAGGCGGTCCGTAAGCGCGTAGTCAGGTCTGGTCGCTCACCGGAGACTGAGAACATCAAGGGTGCGGTGCTACTCTGCAAACCTCATGGCTGCCTAAGCTGGAGGCAACAGGTGCCTGAAAATGGGAGAGTGGTCCGGATCCTTGACCGTCCGATGGCCGAGGAGGATGTCGACTTTTATCCAGCGGAGAAGATTACCATCCAGCCGGGCATTGTCGGTCCAGTCCCCTTCAAGAGCGAGATCATAGTACCCGAGCTGCAGAAAGGAAATGTTGACGATTTCTTTAAACTCATAGTGAGCCAGTGGCGTGATGCAATTCAGCGCATCTCCCAGGCAGAGAAACTGACCGTCCTCGGATACGGATTTCCCCCTGAGGATCTGCATGCACATTACCTATTTGCCGAAGCTGCTGCGAAAAGGGAGAATGGCAAGGGACTACAAGTTGAGGTGTTCGAGAAGGATGAGGAAGCCTTCGAGAGAGTGAGGGAAGAGATCAATAAACTCTTCAAACCGGTGTCTTGCAAATACCGAGGCCCAGTGAAACCATAGATGATGATGAGTAGTCCACCACATACAAGGAGGTCCAATGTCCAAAAAACCCAACTGGTTCAAAGGTATCTTTCCAGCTTTGGTGACACCCTTCACCAAAGACGATGAGATTGACGAGGCGGCCTACCGCG
>JAOZOT010000046.1 GCA_029933115.1 Anaerolineae bacterium
ACCGAGATTTTGCTGCCTTCTGCACCCATGCAGTCTATCTCCGCAGCAGCAGGCGCAGGCGGAGCACCACCGTACACTTCGGTTGCCTTGGCTTCCAGGCGTTCCAGGATGGCATCGAGGTCGCCGCCGTTGACGTACTCGGTGATGGCCTGGAATTCGTCCATGCCCATGCCGCCGGGCAGCAGGTCGCCGGTGTCGAAGGACACTGCGGGGGCGGCGGCCAGGGCGTCGGCCTTGCGTGCCGAGATAGGGTCGGTGTAGTCGGCGCCGGTGACCTTGTTGTTAGGTGAGAGGTCGAAGCCGGAGGCGGCCCAGGCTTTTCCGCCCTCGGCGCCGGTCAGGTAGGCCACGATGGCGTGCACGGCGGGGGTATCGTTGAAGACGGCCATGGCGTCGCCGCCCACCTGCATCGGAGCCGGTTCACCGCCCACTCCGGGCAGGACGAAGAAGTCGAAGTCTTTCTCGAACTCCAGGTCTGGGTATTGTCCTTTGATGACGTTGCCTGCGAAGCCCGACTGCTTGACCATCATCGCCTGTGGTGGGTCGGCGAAGGGGGCGTAGATGGCGTCCAGGAAGCCGGTAGAGACGGTGCCTTTGGCGCCGCCGAGGGCGTATTTGTCGTCCATGGCCCACTTGCCGTACATTTCCCAGGCTTGTTTGTTGAGGGGGTCGGTCCACGATACTTCGTGTTTGGCCAGCTTGTTTTCGAAGTCGAGGCCGGCGATGCGCAGTCGGATGTCCTGGATAAAGTCGGAGCCGGTCCATCCGGTGGCTGCTCCTGACTCCATGCCCATTGAGAGGGGCACATCCCCGTTCGCCGCCATCTCCTCCACCAAGGCTACAAAGTCCTCCCACGTCTCAGGCACTTCGTACCCCTTGGCTTCAAACACCGGCGGCGAGTACCACACCAGGCTTTTCACGTCGGACTTGACGAAGAGGCCCAGGACTTTGCCGTCCACGGTGCCCAGTGCTTTCCAGGAGTCGGAGTAGTTTTCCAGGTGTGCTCCCACCTGGTCGAGCGGCACCAGTTTGTCCTTGTACTTGGCCAGTGAACCGGGGTTGGGCATCATCGAGATGTCGGGTGGGTTGCCGCCTTCGACGCGGGTGGCCAACACTGCTTCCAGGTCACGGGTGCTTTCGTAGGCCATTTCGATTTGGCAGGCGTCCAGGACCGGCTTGAAGATTTCTTTGAACAGTTTTTCTTCTTCGCCGGACCACACTCCCAGCACCGAGATTTTGCTGCCTTCTGCACCCATGCAGTCTATCTCCGCAGCAGCAGGCGGAGCTTCAGTGGGTGCCTCCGTTGGCGCCTCGGTTGGAGGTGCCTCCGTTGGCGCCTCGGTCGGAGGCGGAGCCTCGGTCGGTGTGGGAGTTGGCCCGCAGGCGACGAGCGCCACGCTGACGATAACTACCAGGCTGATCAACCACATCATTCTCTTTGCCATTTCTTCTCTCCCTCCTTAAGTTGTGAACAGAAGCGTCTCAACGCTGAAACGTTGAGATTTTGGATCACCAGAATAGCCTCGTCCATCACCTCCTCTCTTCCTGCAATCGTCTTCCAAATGGAATAGCGTCTCCTAATTTACGCTTGTCCGCTCCGAGCACTCGACCTCGCCCTCTTTAATCTCTGACAGGGCCACTTCCACCACAAGACCGGCGTATCACCAGTTCGCTTTCCAACAACATTCGCCTTTCTACAGGCTCATCATTAATCAGCCGAATCAGCAAATCGCCGGCAGCCCAACCCAGGCCGTAGGCCGGCAGACGCACTGTGGTCAAAGGGGGAGAGACGTAGGCAGCGAGGAAAAGGTCATCAAAGCCGACGAGAGCCACGTCTTGCGGGATACGTACCCCGCACTCCCGCACGGCGGTCATCGCGCCCAGGGCTACCACGTCGCTGGCCACAAAGACCGCACTGGGCGGGGAGGGGAGAGCCAGAAGGCTTTCCATCGCCTTCCGGCCGCTCTCTGGGGAAAACTCACCATAGCGTATCAACCCTTCATCAAGGGGTAACCCGGCCTCTTGCAAGGCCTGGCGGTAGCCTGCCAATCTGTCCTGGGAGGACGTATACGAGAGGGGGGCGTTGGTGATCAGGCCAATGCGGCGGTGTCCCAGCCCAATGAGATGACTCACGGCCTTGCGAGCACCGCCAACGTTATCAACGTCAACGAAGGGGAGAGCGCAATCTGGCAGGCGGCCGTGAAGGACAAGGGGGTATCCTTCTTCGTGAAGGCGGTAGAGTTGATGGTCATTGGAGCGGGGACCAGAGACGATCAGACCATCCACGTGTTGCTCGCGCAACAGGCTCACGTAGGCTGCTTCGCCCGTCTTGTCCCCTGTACTCTGGAAGACCACGCGGTAGCCTTCTTGATGGGCTAGGTCGCTCACGCCACGCAGGAAGGAGGGGAGGAAGGCATCAGCTATGAGGTGGTCTCGTTGCTCGCAGAGGACGAGGCCAATACGACAGGTTTTACCGCTGGCCAGGATGCGGGCCGCAGAGGTGGGGTAATAATCGAGTTGTCGGGCAGCTTCCAGCACCCGTTGGCGTGTCTCCTCGGTGATTTTTACGCCCGGTACGTTGTTGAGCACAAAGGAGACCGTCGTCCGTGACACGCCGGCCAGATCGGCGACATCCTGACTTGTCGCCTGTTTCTTCTTGGGCATCTGCCCTCTCCCCTCTCCAGCTAGCTCGGTAAAGAGCGTTCGGAAACCTGCTGCTGGGCCTTATGCTGGGTAATAGTTTTGTGAGGGCATTCGGCCCGGCCCCCGAGCTAAAGCTCAGGGCTGAGCAACTCAAGCCCGCTGAAGCGGGCTATCGAGCTGCGCAGATGGCCGTTTAGGGCGCTTTCAGCGCCCTTCCCCTGCTCAGCCTGGCGATTTATCGCCAGGCGGGAGGCGGTGACTGCCCTCATAGACAGTTGCTCACAAAACTAAAGTGTTACTGTGCCAGCTAACGCGGTTTAGTAACTCGCGTTAATTATTATATCACCAAATCGTTTCGTTGTCAAGGGCTTGACTTTACCGCTCTTCGTCATCTTGAACGGCCACCGGAAAACCTGTCAGGTCTTAATGAGTTGCAGGAAAAGTCAAGCTATGGCCTTTTTTTGACAATGATGCTGGTTTCTGATAAAATAACTTGGTTCGAGTTCTCAGTATAGGTGACATAGTTGGGTGGCCGTCAGACGTACATCGTCTGAACCAAGGGGAGTGGACTTGAGGCAGGGTTGGATACCCCGCAGAAGGGTAGCTAACCCTCTTTTTCCGCTTTAGTAAAAGTTCCTGCTCTCCGCATCGCTCGCAGCGGATTTGCAAATTCACCGCCTGAGCCGGGGTTTGCAATCCGGTGGGAGCAACTGCGGAAAGCGAGGAGACGAGGAGGTCAGGAATGAGCAAACTTACAGAAATCCGCTGGCATGGACGCGGTGGACAGGGGGTGGTGACCGCCGGCAAACTTTTGGCCGAGACCGCCCTGGGGACCGGCCAGTATTTTCAAGCTTTCCCAGACTACGGCCCGGAGCGAATGGGAGCACCTATCCGAGCTTATACCCGTCTCAGTTCAGAGCCCATTGACCTGCACTGTCAGATCGAGGAACCCAACGTGGTGTTGGTGCTAGATCCGACGCTACTGGGCACGGTCAACGTCACCGAGGGGCTGAAAGAAGACGGTATCCTGCTGGTCAACACCAACAAGACGCCGGCCGAGATCCGTGAAATGCTAGGGCTTAAGACAGGAAAGGTCTTCACCGTAGATGCCAGCCACATCGCCATCGAGGAGATGGGCAGAGAGATCACCAATACCCCCATGATTGGGGCTTTTGCCAAGGCCACCGGCCTATTCGATCTGGATGCCCTCATCGAGCAAACCCGTCACCGTTTCGCCAAATCCATGACGACCGAGGTGATTGAGGCCAACGTGAGAGCCATTAAACGCGCCGCCGCAGAGGTACAAGAAGGATAAGTCTCAAGGACCGGCGAGAGCGAGCTGCGATTACTGAGCCAAGAGATGCGGAAGCGCGGAAAGGGAGGATACTTATGCCTGAGTTAAAAGGTTGGAAAGACATCCCTATCGGGGGATTGATCGTGGAAGCCGGCAACGCCGTAGAGTACATGACCGGCGGTTGGCGGGCTTTCCGTCCTGTAAGAGATGCCACAAAGTGCATCCATTGTCTGATGTGCTGGGTTTTTTGTCCCGATTCGAGCATCATGATCCAGGACTCCCAGATGGCAGGATTCGACCTGGACCATTGCAAAGGCTGCGGCATTTGTGCTGCCCAGTGCCCCACCCAATGCATAGAGATGGTCGAAGAAGGCCGAATCGAGGACTGAAGGAGGAACCCAAATGAGAGAATACTTGGCCATTGATGGCAACACAGCCATAGCGACGGCCATGCGTCAGATAAACCCGGACGTGGTGGCCGCCTATCCCATTACCCCGCAGACTTCTACTGTCCAGACCTTCTCCCAGTTTGTGGCCGATGGTCTGGTGGACACCGAGTTTGTGACCGTTGAGAGCGAGCACAGCGCCATGAGCGCTTGCGTGGGGGCGGCAGCGGCCGGCGCGCGAGTGATGACCGCTACCTCATCGGCCGGCTTGGCCCTCATGTGGGAGATAGTTTACGTGGCTGCCAGCAACCGTCTGCCTATCGTGATGCTGGTGGTCAATCGCGCTCTCTCCGCTCCCATCAACATCCACTGTGATCACTCAGACAGCATGGGCGCCCGAGACGCCGGCTGGATACAAATCTTCTCGGAGAACCCCCAGGAATCCTACGACAATATGATTCAGGCTGTGCGCATCGCTGAGCACCCCGATGTACTGCTGCCGGTGATGGTCTGCCACGATGGGTTTATCACCAGCCACGGCCTGGAGCGAGTGGAAATTTTCGACGAGGGAGAGGTCAGAGACTTTATCGGCACTTATAAACCCCAGATGCCCACCCTGTTGGACATTGACAACCCGGTGACCTATGGCCCCCTAGACTTCTATGACTATTACTATGAGCATAAACGCCAACAGGTGGAGGCCATGAGGCACGCCAAGCCGGTCATCATCGAGGTGGGCAGGGAGTTTGGCCGGAAGTTTGGCCGCAGTTACAGCCTGTTCGAGACCCACTGTCTGGAAGATGCCGAGGTGGCCATCGTGGTACTTTCCTCCACAGCGGGCACAACCAGGGTAATGGTGGACCGACTGCGGGCCCAAGGGCTCAAGGTGGGCTTGCTCAAGCCCCGGGTCTTTCGCCCCTTCCCCGCTCAGGAACTGGTGGAGGCCCTGTCCCACGTCAAGGCCATCGGGGTGATGGATCGCTCTATCTCCTTTGGCTCCATGAACAACGCCGGCCCTCTCTTCCTGGAGTTGTGCGCGGCCCTCAAGATCTACGGCGGCGACATGCCCATAGTTGACTATGTCTTTGGCCTGGGTGGTCGTGACATCGTTCCTTCTCAGATCGAACAGGTGGCTCACGAGCTGCTCAAGATTGCCGAGACCGGGGAGCGTGGAGAAGTGGTGCGCTACCTTGGAGTCAGGGAGTAGGCGCGTGAAGCGTGCAGCGCAAGACGTTAGGAGGACAAGTTTCATGGAAGACATGGCTAGAATTGATGCTATCATCGCTGATTATCGGGGCAAGACGAGCGGGCTGACGACGATCCTACAGCACATCCAGGACGAGTACAACTATCTGTCCCCTCAGGCGATGGAGCGCGTTGCAGAGAAGCTGGGATTGCCTCTATCTCAGGTCCTGCACGTGGCTACTTTTTACAAGGCTTTCAGCTTGGAGCCCCGAGGCAAGCACCTGATCACAGTCTGCCTGGGCACTGCCTGCCATGTGCGAGGCGGCGTGCGTTTGGTGGAACAGATCGAGCGTCTGCTCAAGGTCAGAGCCGGTGAAACCACTCCCGACAGGCAATTTACGCTGGAGACGGTCAACTGCGTGGGTTCCTGTGCCCTGGGGCCGGTGATGATAGTGGACGGTGAATACTACGGGAAGATGATCCCCAGCAAGGTGGAGCGCGTGCTCAAAAAGTATCAGTAGATCGCAATTTGCTCCTTCTGGATCGCCAAATCCAGCGGTCTGGTGGTGGATCTGGCGACTCCCGTTAACTTAAGTACGTGTAACAGCGAACCTTCAAGGAAGGGATGTAGATATGGACAGAATCAGAACAGCAGATGAACTGAAGCGGCTGAGGGACTCGATTGTCGCAGCGCGCGATCCCTCCAAACCTTGCATCGCCGTGTGTGGCGGCACCGGTTGCCGCGCGCTGGGCGCTGAATCGGTCACCGCCGCTTTCAAAGAGGAGATAGCGGGGCAGGGCCTGGAAGACAAAATAGACATCAGGATGACAGGCTGCCACGGCTTCTGCGAGCGTGGACCGCTGGTGGTCATCTTCCCCGAGACGATCTTTTATCACGGCGCTACCCCTGACGACGTGCCCGAAATCGTCTCCGAGACCATCGTCGGCGAGAAGGTGGTTGAGCGCCTGTTGTACGAAGACCCGCTCACAGGGCAAAAGATCGTCCACGAGCCGGAGGTGCCTTTCTACAAGCGACAGAAGCGCATCCTGATGGGGAAGAACGGCCTGATTGACCCCACTCGAATCGAGGACTATATCGCCCTCGATGGCTACCAGGCGGCAGCCAAGGCGCTGCTTGAAATGACCCCGGAGGAGATCATTGATACGATCAAACGCTCCGGCCTGCGGGGCCGGGGTGGGGCCGGCTTCCCCACCGGCCGCAAGTGGGAATCCTGCCGCCGGGCTGACGGAGACGTCAAATACGTGATCTGCAACGCCGACGAGGGAGACCCAGGAGCGTATCAGGACCGCAGCCTGATAGAAGGCAATCCCCACGCTATTCTGGAAGGGATGATCATCGGCGCTTATGCCATTGGCGCGCACGAGGGCTTTGTCTACATTCGCATGGAGTACCCTCTGGCGATGCATCATCTCCAGCTTGCCATCGAGCAGGCCGAGGAATACGGCTTGCTGGGAGAGAACATCCTGGGTTCGGGCTTTGACTTTACCGTCAGCATCCACCGGGGGGCGGGAGCCTTCGTGTGTGGTGAGTCCAGCGCGCTGATGCGCTCGATGGCCGGCTTTGCCGGCGAGCCGCGCGCCAAGCACGTCCACGCCACCGAGAAGGGACTGTGGGACCGGCCAACTGTCCTGAACAACGTCAAGACCTGGGCCTCGGTGCCCCACATTATCAGCAACGGGGCCGATTGGTTCGCCCAAATGGGCACCGAAAAGAGCAAGGGAACCATGGTCTTCTCGCTGGTGGGCAAAATCAACAATACCGGCTTGGTCGAGGTGCCTATGGGCATCACGCTGCGGGAGTTGATCTTTGACATCGGGGGCGGCATACCGGAGGGCAAGCGATTCAAAGCCGTCCAGACCGGTGGCCCCTCCGGCGGTTGCATCCCGGAGAGTTTGCTGGATCTGCCGGTGGACTATGAAAAGCTGACCGAGGCCGGCTCCATGATGGGCTCCGGTGGGATGATCGTCATGGATGAAAACACCTGCATGGTAGACGTGGCGCGCTACTTCTCGAACTTTAACCGAGATGAATCCTGCGGCAAGTGCACCGCCTGTCGGGAAGGAGTGGCGCGTATGCAGCAGATCTTGGAAGAGATCACCCACGGAAGAGGGCGAGAGGGCGACATCGAAATGCTGGAAAGCCTGAGCCAGGCCATACGAGACGCCTCTCTGTGTGCCTTGGGCAGGACGGCTCCCAATCCGGTGCTGACCACTATCCGCTACTTCCGGGACGAGTACGAAGCTCACATCCGAGATAAACGCTGCCCGGCCGGTATCTGCACCGACCTGATCCGCTATTCCATCATCCCCGAAAAGTGCACCGGCTGTATGGTCTGTCTGCGCAATTGTCCCGCCGAAGCGATCAGCGGTGAAAAGCAGAAGGTGCACGTCATTGACCAGGACAAGTGCATCCGTTGTGGAATCTGCCGCGAGGTCTGCAAGTTTGACGCAGTAAAAGTGGAGTAGGAGGGGGTGCAGGGGCGCTCCCCTGACGGGAGTTTGGGGGTGCCCCCCACTTCTTCTCCTGGGATTCATTAGGAGACGACAATGGTTACCTTAACTATAGATGGACAGGAAGTACAAGTTGAAGAAGGAACGACCGTGCTGGAAGCAGCCAGAGAGGCGGGTATCGAGATACCTACCCTCTGCTACCACCCAGACCTGACACCCTACGGCGCCTGTCGGGTCTGTGTGGTGGAGGTGTCCAGAAACGGCCGCTCGCAAGTAACAGCCTCCTGCACGCTACCGGTGCGAGAGGGGATGAAAGTCGAGACCCGGTCACCCCGTGCTCTGCAAACGCGCAAGGCGATGGTCGAATTGTTGCTGGCTCGTTGCCCCAACGTACCGGTTTTGCAGAGAATGGCCGAGGAACTGGGCATCGAGAAGCCTCGCTTCCCCACCGAGGACCCTACGGAGGATTGCATCCTTTGTGGGTTGTGCGTGCGAGCTTGCGAAGAGATCGCCGGCAAGAAGCTGCTGGGCTTCATTGGCCGGGGCTCGGAGCGGAGAGTGACGACGCCTTTTGAGCTCGCTTACGATGAGTGCGTCGGCTGCAACATCTGTATCCCCTACTGTCCCACCGGAGCCATCAGCAACAAAGGTGGCGCCCGACTAAAGGACATCTCTCTTAAGGAAGAACGTTTGACCCAAGGTCACCGCCTGTGCGCTGGCTGTGGGGCTTCCATCGTGGTGCGCCAGATATTGAACGCCATTGATGAGCCGGTGGTCCTTTCCAACGCTACGGGTTGTTTGGAGGTGGCCACCACCATCTATCCCTACACCGCTTGGCGGGTGCCCTGGATCCACAACGCCTTTGAGAACGCCGCTTCCACCATCAGCGGCGCGGAAGCCGCTTATCGCTCTCTGGTGAAGCAGGGGAAGATCGAGGACCGCGACATAAAGTTCATTGCCTTCGGCGGTGACGGCGGAACCTACGACATCGGCCTCCAGGCCCTGTCCGGGGCTCTGGAACGCGGTCATAAAATGCTGTACGTCTGTTACGACAATGAAGCCTACATGAACACCGGCATCCAGCGTTCTGGAGCCACACCCTTGGGCGCCCACACAACTACTTCGCCGGCGGGCAAGGTCATCCCCGGCAAGCAGCAATTCAACAAGGACCTGACAGCTATCGCTGTGGCTCACAATATCCCTTACGTGGCTCAATCCTCGCCCAGCCACTGGCGTGACCTGATGAACAAGGCGCGCAAGGCTGTGGCTGTTGATGGCCCGGCTTTCCTCAACGTCCTCTCCTCGTGCAACCGGGGTTGGCGCCACAAGACCGACGAAACCATCGAGATCATGCGTCTGGCTGTTGAAACTTGTTTCTGGCCCCTCTTCGAGGTAGAGAACGGAGAGTACAAGCTCAATTACAAGCCCAAGGAAAAGCTGCCCGTCGAGGAGTGGCTCAAGCGACAAGGGCGCTTTCGCCACCTCTTCAGGCCGGAGAACAGGCACGTTATTGATGAGATCCAGGCCGAGGTGGACCGAAGGTGGGAGAGACTTCTCAGGCTGTGCGGTGAAGCCTAGTAGGGTGTTTCCCTCGCCTGCCGCCGGGCGAGGCGGGAGAGAAGAGGTCAGGAGGTGGAGTGAGAAGGTTCACCTTCGGGCAGCCAGGTGCTAGTTAGTGACGTTGAGTTTTAAGGTGCGACGCACTTCTCAAGTGCGTCGCACTTGTGTCAAATGCACCTGGGACTGCCAGGACCTTGAGTTTTCGGGGCTTTGCCTTGACAGAGCCGTGCTTATATGATACGATAGCAGGCGAGAGGCGATGCTTATGGACGAATTGGAGTTTGAACCCAATCAATCGGAAGAGCCCCAACGTCCCAGGTGGATGGAGTACGGCACGCTGGCGGCTGCGCTTTTCGGTGTGGTGGTGTTTTTTGTGCTGGCTGCTTTCGGGGCGGTCACCCTGATCCGCAACCAGGTGCGGGCATTTCAGGTCGCATCTTGGACGCCCACGGCCACTGTCACCTCCACCCCCACGGTGACTCTTACTTTGACTCCCACCCCGACTCCCACAGCGACTTATACTCCCACCCCTACACCGACCCCTACAGCTACTCCCACGCCGGCTACTCTCATCCTGCGCGTCCGCGCCCTCAGCCGTCTGGAGACTATCCAATACTCTATGGAGACCATCATCGAAGGCGGCAGTGACCCCGGTGGTCTGCTGAGCTTCCTGGGCATCGGCAGGGAGAAGCTGGTACTCATCGCCCGAGGGCAGGTGGTAGGCGGTGTGGATTTCAGCCGCATGGAGGAGAGCGATGTGGTAATCAGCGGCAAGAAAGTGACCCTGTACCTGCCACCAGCCGAGATCCTCTTCAGCAAGCTGGACAACAAGCGGACGGGGGTATACGAGTATGAGAAGGGGCTTTTCACCCGGCGCGACATCCAACTGGAGAGCGAGTTGAGAGCGCGGGCAGAGGAGGAGTTGGTACGCCGAGCCATAGAAGACGGCATCCTGACCCAGGCCGAGGCCAACGCTAAGGCTTACCTTTTGGTATTGCTGCACTCCCTTGGCTTCACCGAGGTGGAGTTCCAGCCCAAGGTCGTACCCCAGCCCACCGCCACAGCCACGCCGGGATGAGGGGCTATCTCCGCTGGCCGCGGTAGTGCACTGCTGAAGGTAACTATCCAGACTGGACACTGGCGTTTTTGCTCGTAGTGACGGCTTTAGCCGTTCAGAATAGCGAAAAGCGACTGAAGTCGCCACTACGAACCACTACATCTTGGGGTTATATGCAGCTTGTTTGCAAGATATGGTGGTATCAAAATTCGCCAGACTCCAGTATCCAGATCATCTCTTTCAGCGATTGAACTCGCTTCTGGCAGGTTTTCAGCCGGGCATCCACCTGCGTGGATGCCGGTCACAGCGACCGCGTAGGCGGTCGCCCGGCGCGAAGCGTCCTCTCAGGTGCGATTTCAACCGTTGCCTGGGTAGGCGATAGGCCGCCTGCTGCGAGCACGAGTTGCGGCCGAGATTATGCTTGCAACACCACCCTGCCATCTAGGCCGGGGACGTACTCCATCGTGCCCTGGGGAATACAGTTGTCCACCTGTAAATAGCCGGCATCCATGTATTCCCACATCACCTGGAAGGGGGCTGTCCCGGCTACCCATTTCTCTACGATGACGACGCCGTGACAGGGCAGGACGGTGAAGACCACCTGGCGTGGGTCGTCTGGATTTTGCAGTGCCTCCGAGCGGGCGAAGGCCGACTTGATGCCCCGGGCCTGAGCGTCCGTGGCGCAGGAAACCGGGTAGTAGTAGTACGCCGGTTCCAAAGGGACATATTCCACCCGGCGGGGGTCATAGGCGGCAACGCCACGGTGCCCGTGTAGTTTAGATCGCGCCACCGGCACCCGGGCGGTGACATCCCACCTCGAATCAAGGGTGATGGTGGGCAGTGGGCTATCCATGTCCATCATCTCGACCGCTTCGGAAGAGGGGGGGTCATTGCGCTTCCCTTCCACATGGCGCGTCAGCGCTCCGCTACCGTCGGGCCGCACCCCCACTATCACTGCCAGGTCATCGTCGGTGATGCTTCCCTTGTCCACCGGGCGGGCACTGCCTGTCACGGTAGCGATTAGAGCGCCCAACGTTGGATCCCACGTGGCAAAGCACCCCTCGCTATACTGGCTGGCTACTGCGTCCGTCACGGCCGGCACCTCTACCAGGTCGGCTATGCGCACCATCTCGGTGAAAAAGTTGCGCTCCCCCAATTGCCGGCCTGCTACACGCATAGCGATGGGTGTGCTGAGACGCTGCCAGAACGCATACGGGATGGGCTCTCCCACCACTTCGTGCTGGGTCACCTCGCTGGTGCTGACAGCGGTGACAATACGCAGGACAATGTCATCGTAGAAAGAGGCTCTGTCCTCTGCCTCGCTGCGAGGGTGAGCACCGACCAAGTCAAAGTGATACGCTGCCAGCGGGCAGTCATTCCCTATCACCAGGAGCACCCGAATGCTCTTGGCCTGGGCCTGCACCAGGCGCTCCAGAGCCAGGATAGGCCCGCCACGGTGACCCTGCTCGAAGAGTACGCGATGGGCCTGGGGCGCCAGACCGGGGAAAGCATAGTCTGCTGGGTCTGGTGGCTCCTTCGCCAAGGCGGCCTGGAAATGATCCAGCAAACGCTGGAATTCTTCGGGCAATACATGAACCAGCGTGTATAGAGTAGGGGAGCGACTCAGGTTGAAACGCTTGCGGGCAGTGAAGAACAGAGCCTGACGCCACCCAATCGGTTGGCCAAAGAGAGCAGTAGTCAGGATGACGTCGGTATGGTCATCTGGTGTCGTCTGAACCTGATGCCCTTGGAGACGGAAGTGATGCAACAAATCACTCACTACCTCTTCTAGCAAGGAGGTGGTGGGACCGGGCACAAAGGCCACGTGTATTCTGCGCAACCACGGATGTGTGGGCTTGGCTGTTGCAGGTTTCTCCAGGGTGATGGTCATAACATTCCTTCTCAAGCTCGTGCTTCCTCCCAATCCCCACATTTTCTGACTTTGGATAGAAACCCGTTTTGTAACCACTCACCCTCCCGCAGGTTTGGACGTTCTTTGGGCACAGAAGTGTGCCTCGATTGGATGCTGAATCCTGCATAAGCCGTCAACCGTAACCGCGGGTGGGCCGCAGGAGCCTGAAAAACGGGTTTCTGGGCCTCTTTTCCCCACAAGGCCCAATTGTCCAAAACCCAATCTGACGCTACCCCTGAATATTGTAGCATAGCCCAGGGTGTTTGTAAAGACTCGGTGTCATTAAGACCTGAGTCGTAGTTCTTGCTCGTAGCGGGCGCTTTAGCGCCTCAGAAAGGCACTGAAATGCGCCCTACAAATCCAAACTGCGGTTTACTGAGCCTCGCCCATCTTGTGACTACGGCCAACCTGTGGTAGAATGTATCTAGCAAAGCTGCTGTTGGCACCGAGACAGCAGACCTCGACGCTGGCTGAAAAACATAAACGCCCGGGGAGGCGCTGAGATGATTGGAAAGCTGCTTGGAGCACAAGAGGATACCTATACCGATGGAGAACGTCTGACAGCTAATCTCCGCTGGCTGATCATCGCCTACCTTGTAGTGCTGAACAATCTCGAACTGGCCTTCGTCCCTCCTACTCTCCGTCTGCTGAGGCCGACGCCTTCGATTTGGACCGTCAACGCCATCGCTGCTTTTGCGGCCCTGGTCAACCTGGGCCTGGTCTGGCAACTTGGGCGCGAGTTCAGGCCCAGCCGAGCTTTTTGCCTCATCTCGACCGTCTTTGACATCGTCGTTGTGTCAGCAGGGGTCTATCTTGGCGGTGGCTTTGACAGCCCTTGCTTTATCCTCTACCTCCTGATCCTTCTGACGGCTGCCTTGCGCTTTGGCCTGCGCGAGAGCCCTTTTTTCGCCCTCTTCACTGCGGGTGTCTATACTTTGATCGTTTTTTTGCTGCCCGATGGTTGGCTGGGAGCTTTCGGCAGCCGTGGGTTCCTGCTCACCCAGAAGATTCTTCTCGCTCGTCTCTGCATCTTATTCGCAGTTACCTACGTGGGCGGCCTTCTGGGCGAGCGGGAGCGAGTCCGGCGGCAACGCTACGAGAGTGAAGCCAGACGCCTTTCGATGATCAACGAGATCACACGCACTATCACCTCTACCTTGAGCGTCACTCAGATCTTGCAGGGCATCGTGAAGGAGATAGGCAAGGTGGTGGAGTTTGACCGGGGCTACATCGCCCTGACAGAGGAGGGAAAAATCCCCGAAGTCTACATCCTGTCGGGCGACGGCACGATCACTTCGGGAGAAGGGGAGGAGTGGAGGGCTATCTCTCCAGATGGCTGGGAAAAAGGGCCCCAGGTGTTCCCTAGCTTGGAGGAGGGCGGCAGCGAGACAAGGCTGTCGGTAGCTCAGGGGATGAAGTCATCCATCTGGTTGCCCTTGGTCTTCAAAGACAGGCCGGTGGGCGTCTTTCAACTCTATAGCCGGCAGCCCGATCGTTACACCGAAGACGATGTGACCATCCTTGAGCAGGTAGCCAGCCAGATGGCCATCACCATTGAGAACGCCCGTCTTTTCGACCAGACCAGCCAGGCTTTGGCGGACCTGCAGGCCATGAGCGAGTTGCGCGTGGATCTACAGGATGAACTCATTGCCGCCCAAGAGGAAGTTATCCTCAGCCTGGCCATACCCATCGTCCCCGTCCTGGAGGACATCATCGTCATGCCCTTGGTAGGACGCATTGACAGCCAGCGGGCCCGGCAGATAGTGGATAGTCTGCTGAAGGCTATAGAATCTCAAGAGCCCCGAGTGGTCATCATTGACATCACCGGAGTGCCAGAGGTGAACACTGAAGTGGCCAATCACCTGTTGCAAGCGGTACAGGCCGTCCGCTTGCTGGGCGCGCAGTGCATCTTGGTAGGCATTGGCCCTGAGGTGGCCCAGACCATTGTAGAGTTGGGAGTGGACCTTTCGGGTGTCATCACTCACAGCGATTTGCAAGGGGGCATCGAATACGCCTTGCGGGCTATGGGACGAGAGATGCCACCCTAGCCGCCGGATAGAAATCTGCCTGCC
>JAOZOT010000391.1 GCA_029933115.1 Anaerolineae bacterium
TGATACAGGCCGTAATCAAAGGACAACGGCAGGACGTTGATGACAGTATCCTCGGGCACGTTCTCCAGGTATTGGATGATAGAGGAAGCAGCGGCCACCACGTTGTAGTGGGCAGACATGACCCCTTTTGGTTCGCCGGTGGTGCCCGAAGTGTAGATCAGGCAAGCCAGGTCAACGTCAATGCACTTCTGGGGCGGCAGTTGGTTGGGGTAGGTCTGTTGCAAGGCGTCGAAGGACAGGAACTCTTTCCGGTCTTCCGCGGCCTCGTCGGCTCCCTTTCCGCACAGGACCACCGTTTTCAGCGATGGCACCCGGTTCTGTAGCTTTTCCAGCATCCTCAACCGGCGGGCCTGGGTCACCAACCCGGTGGCCCGGCAGTCGTTCAGGATGTAGGTCAGCTTGTCCAGCTTGGTGGTGTGGTTGATGACCGAGAAGACGGCCCCTGCTTTCAGGATGGCAAAGATGGCCACCGCTGTTTCCACCGAGTTGGGCAAATAAATCGCCACCCGGTCACCACGCTGCACTCCGTGATCCAGCAGGGCCTGGGCCAGGCGGTTGGCCTGGGCATCAATCTCTCGATAGGTCAGCCGCTGCTCCTGAAAGACCAGCGCCACCTTGTCCGGTGTTCGGGCGGCACTGTTTTGCAGGAAATCCTGGACTAACATGGCGGATACCCCCAAACGGATGACAGGCTAGCCGGCCAGCTTGCGCCGGATGTAGGCAGCCAATTGGGATACGGAGTCAAAATTCTGCGGTACGATCTCCTCATCCTGGACGGTGATGCCGAAGGTTTCCTCCACGAACATCACCAACTCCAGGACGCCGGTGGAGTCCACGATCCCCTCCTCCAGGAACGAAGCCTCGTCCTCCAGCTCGTATCCGTTGTCGCTGAACAAAAAGTTCTCGGCCAGGTACCGGCGGATCTGAGGCTCGATAGGCATCTCTAACACGTTGTCGGCCATCTTCCTCCCTTTGCTGTAAACTGGACACTGGCGTTTTTGCTTGTAGTGACGGCTTTAGCCGTTTGGGATGACGAAAAGCGACTGAGGTCGCCACTACGAACCACTACACCTAGCCTGCCTTTAGCGGGCTTGCCGTTCAGCTCAGAGCTTGAGCTCGTGGGCGGGTGCTTACTGCCAACTCGCTCCCACCCTCTCAAGTATACAGTCCAAAGGTTAGATTTCGGTAATCAAACGGTTAGAATTTGGTTAGAAAGGCGCCGCCGGTTGACACTTCCTGGAACTTACCTTTTTCTAACCAAATTCTAACTTGATTCTAACCCTTTCATGCTAGAATATAGGCGGTACAAAAGGAGCGTGGTGGAGGGGCACCCCACGCCCCCGACCTGCTGCGCAGGTGCAAAATGCGGGGTGGCAAGTGGCGCGCCCCGTGCATCGTTGACGCCGGCTATATGGCCTTCAGACAGTGTCACCAGGAGATTGTACAGTGATCAGTTGTTGCGTTGGTATCATGGCCTACAACGAGGAGACGAATATCGGCCCTTTGCTGGAAGCGCTGTTGCAACAGAAGCTAAAGTCGGTGGACATTGTCGAGATCACCGTCGTGGCCAGTGGATGCACCGACCGCACAGAAGCAATTGTGCGAGATTACTGTCAGAGGGATGGCAGGGTAAAATTGCTCGTCCAGGGGAAGAGGGAGGGCAAGTCCTCGGCCATAAACCTGCTGTTGCGGAACACCTCGCAGGAGATTGTGGTTCTGGAGAGCGCCGATACCCTGCCTACACCCGACACTATTGAAGCGCTGGTCAGCCCTTTTGTTGATCCCTCGGTGGGTATGACCGGGGGCCGGCCCGTCCCTACAAATGACTTCACCTCCTTCATGGGCTTTGCCGCCCATCTGCTGTGGCGACTCCACCATCGGATCTCGTTGCACAAACCCAAAATGGGTGAGCTTATCGCTTTCAGAAGGTACTTCCGCCAGATACCCCACCGGTCGGCCGTGGACGAAGCCAGCATCGAGCCCCTCATCAAAGGGCAGGGCCTGAAGCTGCTTTACGTGCCCGAGGCCGTTGTGCTCAACAAGGGCCCGGAGACGGTGGGCGATTTCTTCAAGCAGCGGCGGCGCATCTTTGCCGGCCACCTCTACGTGAAAGATACCCTGGGCTACAGGGTCTCCACTTTGAGCGGTCTGCGTATCCTGTCCTTGTTTTTGCAGGAGATAAAGCCCGATTGGCGATACCTGCTGTGGGGGCCGGCGGTGGTGCTGCTCGAATGTCTGGCCCGTGCCATGGGCGCTTACGATTACCTGGTTAGAAGAAAGAACCCGTTCGTGTGGCCGGTGGCCAGGAGTACCAAGGACGTGGTAGAGATTGTGGGCAAGGCAGGGGCGCAGTTGTAGAGGCGAAAAAGGGCCAGCTTTCCTCAACTTGTGGCTGTACTGTTCCGAACCGGCTTCGTACAGAGGCCGTTCATCATTGGGGGGTCAATATATGCATCGCTGTTCAAAAGACGAGGTCAGATGATCCAGGTCTTGCGCCGAGTGCCGCTCTATCAACTCAGTCGTAAATTTGGCTGGCCCCCGGTGTTACCCCTGAACCTGACTGTTACGCCCTCACCACGCTGCAACTCCCGCTGTCTGACCTGCAACATATGGAAGAAGCAAGCAGATGAATTGAGCCTTGAAGAGTGGGATAAAGTCTTTCAGGGTCTGGGGCGTGCGCCTTATTGGGTTACCATCAGCGGTGGCGAGCCGTTCCTCAATCGAGAGCTCGTAGCCTTCTGCCGGTCGCTGTATGAGCACTGCCGTCCAGGGATCATCAACATCCCTACCAACGGCCTTCTCCACACTACTATTCCCGATGCGGTTGAAGCCATCGCCAGAAGTTGCCCCGCTTCCCAGATTATCATCAACCTTTCGCTGGACGGCGTCGGGGATCAGCACGATAGGATAAGAGGCGTGCCGGGCAGCTTTGAGAAATTCGAGAAAAGCTACCGGGCCCTCAAGCGGCTCCGTTGCTCCAATCTGACTATCGGCCTCCACTCCGTCATCTCCACTTTCAATGTAGATGACGTGGCCTCGCTTTACGATTACGCCTTCAGCCTGAAGCCCGATTCCTACGTCACAGAGATTGCCGAGGAGCGGTTGGAACTGGGCACAGTAGGGCTGGAGATCACCCCCTCGCCGGAGCAGTACAGCAAAGCAGTTGCTCTCCTGGTCGGCAGGATGGCGCCGCAGCGCTTCCGAGGGATCTCCAGGGTCACTCGGGCCTTCAGGATGGAGTACTACCGTCTGGTCAAGGCGACATTGGCCCGGCGGACCCAGGTGATCCCTTGCTACGCCGGTTGGGCCTCGGCTCAGATCTACGCCGATGGCCAGGTCTGGCCTTGCTGCGTCCGCGCTGACAACCTGGGGAATCTGAGAGAGGTGGACTATGATTTCCGCCGGATCTGGTTTTCCGAGGAAGCCCGCCGAGTTCGACGGAGCATCAAAAACAGGGAGTGTCATTGCCCGCTGGCCAATGCGTCTTACACCAACATGCTGTGCCATTACCCCACCTTGCTCAAAGTGGGGTGGCAGGTGTTGACTGCGGGCCTCCGGCGGCCTGGAAGCACTGAGCGAAAAGTCGTGGCCGCGCTGGAGGCGACCCGATGAGGACATTGGTCACCGGGGGTACCGGTTTCCTGGGCGGCCATCTGGTGCGGGCCTTGCTCGAAAGAGGACACGAGGTCAGGGCCCTGGTGCGGCCTGGCTCGGACGTGGGAAGGCTCAACGGGGCTGAGTTGGTCTACGGAGACCTGACCAAGCCGGACAGCCTGCGCCGGGCTGTGGAAGGGGTGGAGGCGGTTTACCATCTGGCCGCTGTTCGAGACAGGTGGGGCACTCCCTACCAAGCTTATTACGCGGTGAATGTAGAAGGGACTCGCAATCTCCTGGCTGCCGCTGCCGGACGGGTGGACCGATTCGTCTACTGTAGTAG
>JAOZOT010000392.1 GCA_029933115.1 Anaerolineae bacterium
TTTGGGCGGCGGCGAAGCCGCCGCCCAAAAAACACCCTATTTTCCCTCTTCTGTCTGGGAACATGCCCCACTCGATCACTTGCCCACGTTTACGTGCGGACTTACCCATCTTGACAACCACCTTGAGATATGCTATAATAAAAATAAGTCGGCATTCGATATATCTATATACGGAATATAAACAGGAAGAGCTTGTCCATATGCAGGCCAAACCTTCATCGTATTTGCCCCTCACCGAGGCAACGTTTTACATCCTGCTCAGCCTGGCGCTGGAGAAAAAGCACGGCTATGCTATCCTGAAAGACGTGGAGGCCCTGAGCAATGGAAAGGTCAACCTGAGCACCAGTACGCTGTACGGCGCACTGGGCCGGCTGCTCGATCAGGGGCTGATCGAGCGTGTCCCGAATGACGAGGTGGAAAACACAGGTCCGGGCCTTCCGCGTAAGGCGTATATCTTGAGCGAAACCGGCCGGCGGGTACTTGAGGCAGAGACGAGCCGCATGCAGTCGCTGGTGACAACGGCACGCCTACGCCTTGGCGAGGGGCGCACATGAAGCGCAGCACGTATATTCTGATGCGGGTCTATACCCATTTGCTGAGCCTGTATCCGCAGCAGTACCGGACAGAGTACGGTGAAGAACTGCAAGCTGTCTTCAGTCTGCTGGTCGCCGAGGCAGCCCAACAGGGCGGGTCCTCAGTCATCAGGCTGGGATGGCGCGAAATGCGCGATATGCCGGGGGCGGTAATCCGCGAACACCGGCGAGAAAGGAAAAGGTGGAAGATGGAAACAAAAACGAGTATACTCCCTACATTCGAGCCCGGCTCGTGGCTTGAGTGGCTGGCGGCCATGGCGCTGTCCCTGCTGCTGGCACTGGCTTCTCTACTAAGCTACCTGCATATTACCTTGCCGCTGTGGTTGGGCTGGGGGCTTTTGGGGCTCCCTCTGCTCATGTTCGCCCTGGGGTTGATCAAAGGTCTGCCACGCTGGTTCTTGCCATACACTGGAGTGATCGGAGTACCCCTCAGTTGGATTTTGACAACGAGAGGAACAATAATGGGCATAAATACCAGAGGCGGGGTGGTCGGCTCTCTCCTCAGTTGGACGGATCGCCACCTCTTCGCACTCGTACGTCCCTCGGCATCGGACCCCTGGATTGTCCGAGTAGTTTACGGCGAAGGGGAACTCTGGGTTGTCCTATTGGGGATTACAGCCTTCGCTGTCCTGGTGGCCGCCGCGTGCCGACCTCTGCGCCCGTTCTATCGGCGCCTACGGGATGACTGGACACTGCTCTCCTTCAGCCTGTATGGCGCTTCGGTGGTGGCAGTATACATAGCCTTCGAAGATTACCCTCATCCCCACAAGCAGCTCTACATATTCGCGGCATCGCTGATCCTGGTCGCAGGCGCGTGGGTCTATCTGCGCAGCGCTCACCTCTGGCAGCGCGCTCTGGCTTTGTTCGCCGGAATGACCCTAGCAATGGCTGTGGCGGCAACAGGCAAGGCGATTCTCTATGCAAACCCACTACTTTGGCCTCCTGAGGCGCGCGGTTTTACCTGGCAAAGTGAGGTGCTATGTACGGTGTTCCTCTGGGGGTGGCTGGTGGCGGTGGTCATGGCGCCGGCCCTATTGGAGCTTTTTCCTCGCCCGGCTAAGCCTCTGCAAGTGGGTTAGCCTGTCCTTGGGGGAGCTATTCTGCCGGACATTCCTGGCCAGGAAGGTATCCCCCCAAATTGGAAATATGGATAAACGTTAACATTGGCCGCCAGTTGGGGTGGGTTTTGTTAGCAAAGACTATCCAATCTGGAGGTCTTTTTTGTCCCGATCTGCACCAAAGTTCCTCTGAAACACAGCCGGGCAGGGTTTTTTTATTATAGAGGCCCTCTGACCAAAAGTCAACAGAAAGAGTCTTGACTTTACTCATAACCTGAAGCCTCCACCGAAAGGTGGGAGTAAGTCATAGCCAGATCAGGAGAAAGCTCCCCTGGGCCGGTTGGGACGGCTCCCCCGGCTACACCGGGGGCTTCCCGGCACCATCCGCGTGATGCGGGTAAAGTCAGGAAAGCGAGCGATAGGTATCGTTCGGAACTTTGCTCCTGCCGGAGCAGAGCAGCACGACCGTCGCTTTCGCTGAAAAGATGAGACGGCTTTGCAGTTCTCCCCCTTTGACACCCTGGGTAAAGATGAAGTATAATCTATCTCGAAAGTCCATCTTTTCTGCGGAATTGGGCCGGACCCCAGGGGTTTTAAGGAGCGTGATTTCCTACTGTGTTGCTCTTCAAATTGGAGTTGTCGGCCCTAAAGGTTGGCTGACGAAAACCTCTAGGGTCTTGAGGGAGATGCAACCACAAATTACATGGAGGCGGAAACGATGCTCAGGAGCAGTTTACAGCGTGGTTTGATGGGGAGCGTGGCTTTGGTCATGGCCGCTGGAAGAGTGACCCTGGCCAGCAACGGTGGGTCGCCCACGGCGAGTGATGGGGTTGCCCTTTGGCTGATCCTGGCCGGCTGTCTGGCCTTTCTGGTGCCGGTGGGGCTGATGTTGCTGGCCGGCGGAGCCGCCTCAGAAGATACGGCCGCCGACGTCGCCCTGACCAGCCTGGCCGTCATGGCTTTGGGGAGCCTGGGCTATTTTGCCTGCGGCTTTGCCTTGCAGTTCGGGGGCATCGGCCTCTTCTCCGGGTGGTCAGGCGTGGAGGACTTGATCTGGGAATGGTCCTTCCTGGACGTCAGTTGGGGACCGGGTTGGGGAATGCTGGGACTGAAAGGTTTTTTCCTGGGAAAAGAGGCGGCCAACCCGGCGGCTTACGCCCTTTTCTTCTCCCAGTTGGCCCTGGTGGCCACAGTCGCGCTCATCCCTGCTTTATCTCTGAGGAGGAGGGTCAGAGCCGTGGTCATCGTGCTGAGCACGCTGCTCCTCGCGGCCGCCGTCTATCCCATTCTGGGCAACTGGACCTGGGGTGGTGGCTGGCTGGCTCACCTGGGCTCCAATCTGGGTTTGGGCCACGGCTTCATTGATTTCGCCGGAGCCGGCTTGGTGAATCTGGTCGGCGGCGTGGCGGCTCTGGCCGGCATTCTAGTCTTCAAGCTGTGGAAGCCAAAGGAGAAACGCCCTTCGCCGGAGGCCGTCTCCCCCTTGTCTGCCCGGGCCCTGTCCACGCCGCCATCTAAAAGGAAACCGGCCGAGATGCCGCCCGTCCACCTGCCCCTTCTGGCCATCCTGGGCTCTCTGCTTCTGGTCGTCGGCTGGCTTGGCTGGGCCCTGGCCAGCCCCACCAACATCCTGACCGACGCCAACATCGAACCGGCCGTCGTTGCCCTCAACCTGTTCATGGCTGCTGCGGGGGGAACGTTGCTGGCCATCATCTACAGTTGGTTCACCACCGGCCGTGCGGACGTCCTGATGACCACTCGCGGCCTGACCATTGGCCTGGTCTCTGTCAGCGCCGCCGCCCCTTTCGTGCCGCCCTGGGCCGCCCTGCTCATAGGAGCGGTGGCCGGTCTCCTCTTGCCGCTGAGCATCTACCTCCTGGACCACCTTCTGCGCCTCGACGATCCCACAGCGGCCGTTTCTGTGCACGGCTTGGGAGGGCTGCTGGGGCTTCTGGCCGTGGGCTTTTTCGCCAGCGGGCGATACGGCGCAGGCTGGAATGGCATAGGGGCCACGGAATACCTGGGGGTTCTGGGCCAAGGTGTCTCCGGCTACTTCACCGCCCCTGGCTTTCAGCCCGATTGGCCCCACCAACTCTACGCTCAACTAATCGGTCTGGCCGCCATTTTCGCGCTGACCTTTGCCTCGGCCGGGTTGCTTTTCCAGATACTGCGGGGGCTCATTCAGGCCTGGGAGAGCACCGGCCTGGAATTGGGCCGCGCCCCAAAACCAAAGGTCGTCGCTTCCAAGGAATCATCCGAGGAGCAGGAGGCGTCGGATGC
>JAOZOT010000393.1:0-2151 GCA_029933115.1 Anaerolineae bacterium
CTTTTCCTTGCAGCGCGGCTATCCATTCCACGAGGCTCGCTCCCGGTCCACGTATTCTTGGGCGTCAATGCCCCACCAGATTTCTTTGCCCAGCCCTTGCAATTCCAGGATGCTTCGCCGAGGCCGGGCCGTGACTTGGCGACGAACGAGCACCGCTAACTCCTCTAACAGCCGAAGTTGGTCAGCAGGGGTGAGGCGTTGAACTCGACTCAGTACTTCGTAATAGGCAGTGGTTGACATGGACTCTCTCCTTAAATTTACCCTCCAGAACGATCACCTCTCCGGTTCTTTCGTATGGCGGACCCGCAACTTATCTCCCCCCACCCGCGCACGCGCAGGCGCACCCTGCGCAGGCACAGGCACAGGCGCAGCCGTAGCCGCCAGAACCGGCGTGCACCGGTGGCGGGTTGGTGACCTGGGCCACCCTACCGGTGAAACGCTCCGCGCTGCTCACCACCTTGCCGGCGACGTTTTGCACTCCGGTGACGATGGTGTCGGCAAAGGCCGCCCCGGGCAGAGTGGGCAGGCTCACAGGGCCGCGCTTGCTCGTCGGGGCCGCCGTTGACGGCCTGGCCGAAGGGACAGAGGCCGCCCAGGGCCGGTAGCGGTGCCACCACACCGGGACAAAAACCGGCCCCTCCCGGAAGGTCCGCTCCGTCTTATCCTCAAAGTCCTCATCCAGCATCATCCACTCCAGAGCCTCGTCAAAGTGTCGGGACTTGACTTCGGGCCTCTCGTCGCTCTCCACCTGCTGCCAGGCCCTGGACACGATGTCTCGATAATAGGCTACCGTGTCCTTACGGCTGAAGCCCTTGAGCTTGGCGTTCACATCCTTGATCAACTTGACCATCATCTTCCTGAGGCGCTGCTCGCTCAAAGTGCGCTTGGTAGTAATCGCCCCCAGGAAATCCTGTTCGTAGGCATGCAGTTGCACTCCCTGGGGCAGCGGCTCAACTTTTTTGAGCTTGAGCGGCTCGTCTGAGGTGACGATGACTGCTCCCTTCTTGAGCAGCCCGAACAAGATCATGGTCAACACCTTGTTGAGAGGAATCTCCAGCAAGATGGCTGCCTCCACCGCCGTCAGCCCTCGTTTGACTCCGACTCCTTCCACGGAGAGGGAGGGGGGCAGGTATTTCAACCGGCGCCGATTGCGCATTAAGGTGATGAATATCTGCGCTGCTATTACCCAGAGCACAAAGCCGATGACACAAACGGCCGGGTTAGTCAGTTTCTCTATCAATGCGGCAAAGTCAATAAGCGGGGCTTTGTAGACCACATCCACGTATTGGATGGGGAAAGAGACGCCAAATTGGTAGGGTTTTGCTCCTGAGGCGTTCTCGTTCACCCAGGTGAAAACCAGCCGATCGTCTATAAAGGTGGTAGAGGTGAATTTCTGATAGTGCCACTTGGTCTGGTCGCCGGTCACGCCGGGGGGGAAGTAAAAGCTCACCTTCAGATAGGTGCTGCCCTTCACGAAATCCTCGCCGAACCAGGTGGGCACGAACTCTACGCTGGCATAGTTCTCGTCCTCGTCGTCGTAATAGACCATGTGGGGGACGTTGAAACGCACGTGAAGGGTGTCTGTCTGCCCTCCTCGAATGGCCTTTGAACCCAGGTGGATCTCTACTCCCGGCTTGACGTACTCCGAGGGACGGATGTCGGTCAACTGGACGCCGCCAATGTCGGCTTTCACACTACTGAGGTCGTAGTAATCGTTGGGCATCCCGATATCCACGATGTCAATGGCTCGATAGCCCGGCCGGCAGGTAAAAGTGATCCAGTACTCTACGTCTATTGAGCCGTCCTTATTGATATAGACCTGGGAGATGTTCCTGTCCACGCTGAAGCCGTATTGCTGAGCGCCGACGGGTGCTGCCCACAATCCCACCAGCAACACGAAGGACACGAAAGCCAGAACCATCACAGAAGCCACTCGTCTGACCATCAATCTCCCCTTTCTTTCCACTGAGACCCTTTCGTAATTCACTCGCAGAGGGGACTGCCTCAGCCTGTGGGAGGGTGAACATCCACAAATATGAAAGGCTCTCCCCGCGCTGCTATCTGCCATCCGCTCACCACTTTGGCTCCTCGACCATCTGGTAGGATGTGCCACAATAGGGACAGGAGACGATTATCGCTCCCTGGGCCAGG
>JAOZOT010000393.1:2251-3926 GCA_029933115.1 Anaerolineae bacterium
CAGGTCTATCTTCTGCTCGATGACGACCTTCTGCTCTGGCTTGGGCTCCCGCATTTTGACGATGACGATGATGGCCAAGCCGATTCCGACCAGAATCACCCCCACCACCAGCCGTCCGATGGGGTTGCCGGTGTCGGGTGCGAAAGCCGACCACAGCCAGATCACCCCGAAAAATATGAGGATGCCACTGATGACATAGCCGACGATCTTGCCTGCTGACATTGAGTTACCTCCTCGTGGTATGAGTTCCTGGGATCAGGGTGCTCCAACAGTTTATGGAGGTGAATGGGAGTCGTGATTCGCGGTTCGTGAAGCGTGACGTGTGAAATCGCGCCGAGTTCGGGCAAACCCTTCGTCCAGCACAGGATAGACAAACAACCCGGTTCCCACGCCCACCAGAGCGCCGGTGATGGCGCGCAACAGGTTGGTGCTTTCGCGCAGGCCCACCAATTGGGTAAGGCCGTCAATGAACATGGGTACGGCCAGGATTGCCGGCCACCTGAGAGGTAATGACCTCGGAGGATAGCGATGTCCCCACGGCGTGGCCTTCCAGACAGCGTACAGCAGCCCCATCCCCCAGAAAGAGGTGTAGATAGCCGTGCAGCGGGCGCAGATAGCCATCTTGTGACCGAAGAGGAAAAAACTGCGCTCCGGCCGCTGATGGCAAGTGAGACGGTAGAGAGCGTAGATAATGCGGGACGGCCAGTAGGCACCACCGGAAGCCAGATAGGGAGCCAGGAGCGTGAGCAGGATGAAGGCCAGCATAGCGGCGTTGCTCAGAAGAAGCCAATGATTAGCAATAAAGCGCGCCAAGCCATTAACCCCGGCCTCGACGCGCTTTGTTATGACCTCCCTCATGAAACACACCTTTGACGCTTCTGGCCTCCGCGTGGAATAGGCCAGACTCCCACCGGCATCCCTCTCCAGAGCCTCGATTAGTAAGGTGCTGGCTGGGCCTCACGGGCCAGGTTCCCCAGCAGATTGGCAGCTACTAACATGGCCCACATCATAGTGAAAAGGAACCCAACGCCACAGGCGATCATTCCCACAATTTCGGCCACGACGCCGGCTACCAGCGCAACCAAGAGGGCGATAATGTAGCCGCCCAAGTTGGCCTTGATGAAAGCCATAATGTCGCCGAAGCGGAAGAAGGCGCCGAACTGTTCGGTGAGGGCGTACTGAACGGTGGCTGCCGGCAGGACGAGTATGAGCAAGATCATGTACACGAACATCAGACAATAGCCTATCATAGGGCAAATAGCAGCAACGGCCTCGGCCGCATCGCTGTCTGAAACACTGGCACTCGCTGCCGCCAAGCCCACAGTGACTCCCACAACAATCATGATGGGCAACATATAGAGGAAGCCGGCCACACCGGCCATCAGACCCTTCATGAACTTGCCACCAAAGTCGTCCCACTCCGGCAGAGGCAGCTCCCGCCCTTGGGCCGTATTCCTGACCGCTTCGATGAAGTAGCCCGAAGACATAAAGTTGACGATGGGGATGACATTGATAATCCCTCCGATGAGGATCTTTTTGATCCAATCCTGATCCTCAAACATGTAGGTAAAAGACCTTCCGACATCCATGACAACCTCCTTTTTCTTTTTGTTTTGACCCCTTAACCTCAGAGTCCATTATACCACAGGTTGCTTTATCTGACAATAGGTTACTG
>JAOZOT010000394.1 GCA_029933115.1 Anaerolineae bacterium
CCACGTTTACATGCTGACTTGCCCTTCTACGGCCAATGAGCAAAATAAAAGGAGCACACTGGCTCCTGGGTTGGACCTCCATAACCATATTTCTGATTCTGCTGAGCCTGGTCGCTCTGGAAAAGCAAGACCTATCACAGACGAGTCAACCCCTCTTCAGCGAGATGGTCGCGTTTCACGGGCCGCTGAGGGTCGGGCAGAGCTTTGTGGCCTCCAGGTCTGGCTTGTGCCGCGTCGCTCTCCTCCTGGCCCGGGCAGGGCGGACAAATCGCTCTCCTGTCGTTTTCCACCTGAGAGAAGAAAAGGCCACCGTTGACCTGGCCACTGCAACCATCAACGCCTCCCAACTGGAAGATGTGACCTCTGTGATTCGCCGGCCTTATATTTACCAATCCTTCTCCTTTTCACCTATTTCGGACTCGGCCGGAAAAACGTTCTACTTCTGGGTCGAATCTCCCTCATCGTCGGCCAAAGACCCGCTTTGGATCAGATACCAGGCCGGGGATGTCTACCCTGAGGGTACGATGTCCATTGACGGCTCGGTCGTTGACGGCGATTTGACTTTCAAGATTGGCTACGCGAAGGGATTCATGGGCAACACGGCTCTGCTCTTGGAACGCCTAGTTGAACACAGACCCTTCCCCTGGAGCAGCAAAACTTTTTACGCAGCCATCTTCATCGTCTACCTGACCTTGTTCGGAGGTCTGGTGCAACTACTCTTCAAGCTTTCCGTCTAAGACCTTCTTCAAAAATTGTCCTGTAAAAGATTGCGGCATCTCGGCCACCTGCTCGGGGGTGCCCTCGGCGATGACCCAGCCGCCAGCCTCACCGCCCTCCGGCCCCAGGTCAATGATCCAGTCAGCGGTCTTGATCACGTCCAGGTTGTGCTCGATGACGATCACGGTGTTACCGGCGTCCACCAGGCGGTTCAACACGTTCAGCAGCTTCTCGATGTCGGCGAAGTGCAGGCCGGTAGTCGGCTCGTCGAGAATGTAGAGGGTTCGCCCCGTGGCCCGCCGCGAAAGCTCCTTGGAGAGCTTGATCCGCTGTGCTTCGCCGCCAGAGAGGGTGGTCGCCGGCTGGCCCAATCGAATGTAACCTAACCCCACATCGTACAAAGTCTGAAGCTTGTTCTTGATCTTGGGGATGTTCTCAAAGAACCCCATCGCTTCCTCGACAGTCATATCCAGCACGTCGGTGATGGTTTTGCCCCGGTATTTGATCTCCAGGGCCTCACGGTTGTAGCGCTTGCCGTGGCAGACTTCGCAGGTGACGTAGACATCGGGCAGGAATTGCATCTCGATCTTGATGATGCCGTCGCCCTGGCAGGCCTCGCAACGCCCTCCTTTGACGTTGAAGGAGAAGCGGCCTGGCCTATAGCCCCGCAGCTTGGCTTCGGGCAGGCTGGCGAAAAGCTCGCGGATGTAGGTGAAAACGTTGGTGTAAGTAGCCGGGTTAGAGCGCGGCGTGCGCCCAATGGGACTCTGGTCAATGTCAATGACCTTGTCTATGAGGTCAACGCCCACGATGCTATCGTGACGGCCAGGCTTGTCCTTGGCGCGGTGGATGGCCTGGGCCAGCCGTTTGTAGAGTACTTCGATGACCAGACTGGATTTGCCTGAGCCGGAAACGCCGGTGACGCAGATGAACTTGCCCAGCGGAAACCGGACGTCAATTTGCTTCAGGTTGTTTTCGGCCGCCCCCTTGACGATGATGTACTTCCCGTTGCCATCGCGTCGGTGCTCAGGGACAGGCACCTGGCGCTCTCTTTTGAGAAACTGGCCGGTGACCGACTGCGGACAGGCCATGACCTCTTCAATGGTGCCGGCCACTACCACCTGGCCGCCGTGCTCACCTGCCCCGGGCCCCAGGTCTATGATGTGGTCAGCGGCACGGATGGTCCCCTCGTCGTGCTCGACCACCAGGACGGTGTTGCCCAGGTCGCGCATGTCCTTCAGGGTGCGCAGCAGACGGGCGTTGTCGCGCTGGTGCAGGCCGATGCTGGGCTCGTCCAGAATGTAGAGCACGCCCATCAGTTGGGAGCCAATCTGGGTGGCCAGGCGGATGCGCTGGGCCTCGCCTCCAGAGAGAGTGTTGGCCCGGCGGTCAATAGTCAGGTAGTCCAGGCCGACGTTGACCATAAACGTCAAGCGAGCGTGGATTTCTTTCAGAATCTGGCGGGCGATGGTTTGCTGGCGCTCCGTCAGGGGCGTGGCCTGTCCCTCGCCCCCTTGCAACGTCTCGATCCATCTCAGCAGTTCGCTCACCGACATCGCGGCCACCTGGTCAATGCTCTTCCCGGCTACGGTGACGGCCAGCGATTCGGGCTTGAGGCGTTTGCCCTCGCAGACGGGGCAGGGACGGATGGCCATGTAACGCTCCATCTCCCCACGCCAATAGTCGGAAGTGGTTTCTTTGTAACGCCGCTCCAGATTGGGGATAACCCCCTCGTAGGTGGTCTCGTAGACGCGCTCGCGACCATATTGGTTACGGTAGCGCAGCAGAATCTTTTCGTCCTTCCGTCCCCCGTAGAGAATGATGTCCAACTGCTCAGGCGTCAGTTCTCGCACCGGCACATCTAAAGGGATGTCGTAGTGTTCGCCCACAGCCTTGAGCAACTGGAAGAAGTAGTTCTGGCTGCTCTCGCGCATCCAAGGGCGGATGGCTCCTTCGGCCAGGGTCAGGTCACGGTTGGGGATGATCAACTCCGGATCGAATTCCATTTTGGTCCCCAGGCCCGTACAGGCCGGGCAGGCGCCGTGGGGGCTGTTGAAAGAGAAGGTACGCGGCTCGATTTCGGGTAGGGACACCCCACAGTGGACGCAGGCAAAGTGCTCTGAGAACAACATGTCTTTTGGTTGCTCTCCGGTGACGTCGCTGACCAACATCACACCGCCGCCTAGCTTCAGGGCCGTCTCCACCGAATCGGCTACCCGTGACCTATCTTCTTCCTCAGCGCCTTTCCCTATAATCAGCCGATCCACCACAGCCTCGATGGTGTGCATCTTGTAGCGGTCCAGCACAATCTCCTCGTCCACGTCGCGGACTTGGCCGTTCACCCGTACCCTCACGTAACCAGCCTTGCGGATGTCCTCGAAGGCTTTGCGATGCTCGCCCTTGCGGTCCTTGATGAGGGGGGCCATGATCATGATGCGGCTGCCTTCGGGCAGCGAAAGGATGGCGTCAACGATCTGCTGCACCGTCTGCCGGCTGATCTCCCGACCGCAGCGGGGGCAGTGGGGGATGCCCACGCGAGCGTAGAGCAAGCGCAGGTAGTCGTAGACTTCGGTCACTGTGCCCACTGTGGAACGGGGGTTACGGCTGGTCCCCTTCTGGTCAATGCTAATAGCCGGCGAGAGGCCCTCGATGTAATCCACATCGGGCTTGTCCATCTGCCCCAGGAACTGGCGGGCGTAGGCTGAAAGAGACTCGACGTAGCGGCGCTGACCTTCGGCGTAAATGGTATCGAAGGCCAGGCTGGACTTGCCCGAGCCGGAGATGCCGGTGATGACGACCAGCTTGTCACGAGGGATCTCCACGTCTATGTTTTTCAGGTTGTGTTCCCGCGCACCACGGATGATGATTTTGTCCTGTGGCATAAGTCATTTCACCTCACAGCGTGTCTGAAAAACGCTCGTAGTGGCGACTTGAGTCGCTAATGACCAGTGCTCTGCGGCTAAAAACGACTGAAGTCGTTACTACGAGCGCCGCCCCCTGAATTTTCAGACACGCTCTCAGAACAGCAGATGGGAAAAAGGGGGGACACCCCTCCCGGTTGTCAGGTGACACAGGGGGCATGCCCCACCCGGAAATCCTTAGTTTTGTGAGCAACTGTCTACGAGGGCCGTCACCGCCCCCCGCCCGGCGATAAATCGCCGGGCTGAGCAGGGGAAGGGCGCTGAAAGCGCCCTAAACGGCCATCT
>JAOZOT010000897.1 GCA_029933115.1 Anaerolineae bacterium
ACCGTATACGGAGTGTACGACGAGGCGGCCGGCGTGGACATCCGGGGCCGCTTCATCATTGATCCCGACGGGGTCATCCAGGCCATGGAGGTGCTCACCCCGGCAGTGGGCCGCAACCCGGAAGAGTTGATCCGTCAGGTGAAGGCCTTCCAGCACGTGCGGGCCACAGGCGAGGCCACGCCGTCTGGCTGGCAACCGGGTCAAAAGACCCTCAAGCCAGGGCCGGACCTGGTGGGCACAGTGTGGGAAGTGTGGAAACCGGAGTAAGTGGACGAAGGGAGGGAGCCTGGGTGCAACGCCCTGGTTCCCTCCTTCCGGTGAAAGTTGAGCCGCCCGTGGTGTATTGCGGTTCCGAGAGCATCTGCTTTTTGATGATGCACCTATGATATTCTCTATCGCGTGGAGGGCGTGCCCACTTACGAGGAGTGTAACTGCCCACCTGCTCCCGCTAGACGATAGACTTCGGCGAGCTCAGACTTTCTTTGTCAAACCTTCCGGCTCGGGTCGCCGGAGCGGGCTCAAGTAGCAACGCGACGGCCACGGAGGGCCCGATTGCGCAGATGGATCTCTTCGTCGTAGGCGACTTTGTCTTGCCACAGACGGAAGATGATCGCCATCCAACGGTTGCCCAAGGCACGCGTGGCGCGGGAGACGCTGTGGCCACGGGCCAGTTGGTCGCTCAAATAGCCCTTGGCCCAGGGGGAGCCTTTCTTGCCTCTGGCGCTGAGGCGGGCGAACTGTTGCAGGGCATTACGAAACGATTTACAGCAGGCCACCCGGAACTTGACAAAGCGGCGTTTGTTGCTCTGAATGGTGACCGGACAACTGCCTGCCAGGGCTTGCGCAGCACCGGCGTTTTCAAACTTGTCACGGCAGTCGCCGAACTCCCCCAGCAACCAGGCGGCCGTCACGTCGCCAGTATTGGGCAGGCTACGGAAGATGAAGGCGTCGGCGTGCTGGTCCAGCAAGTGGGTCAACTCGCGCTCGTAGGCCTTGATTTGAGGT
>JAOZOT010000395.1 GCA_029933115.1 Anaerolineae bacterium
TTAGCGACTCAAGTCGCCACTACGAGCATTTTTCAGACACGCTGTCAGAGCGGCTTTTTTGCGTGTTGGGACAAGGGGCGACGCACTCGTCCACCTTGTTTGCATACTTGCCGCTTTTTGGGTACAATCCTGATGCCAGGTGCGAGCCGCATCTTGGCTCGTATGGATAAACCTGGAAAGCCATTCAGCGAAAGGAGCACCTCATGCAAAATCTGGATCGCTTCGCCCAACTATTCTCCCAAGAGTTCTCAGGTCTGCGAGCCAAGCGCACTGTGGCCCAGTTGACCCAACTGCACCGCATCCAGGCCTCGCCAGACCTCTCAACGGCAGTGGAGTTGATGTGTCGGGCGGCAGAGGCAGCGGGGCTGGCCGCCGTCCAGGTTCATCGTTACCCCGTAGACGGCAAAAGCTTCTGGTGGACCTGGAAAAAGCCCTGGTTCTGGTCTCCCCAGAGCGCCGAGCTACGGTTGATAGCACCCAAGGAGGAGGTTCTGGCCCGCTTTGAGGACGAGCCATGTCACCTGGGTGCTCTTTGCGCCCCAACCCCGCCGGGAGGCATCACCGTCGAAGTGGTGGACGTGGGCCGGGGGCTCACTGAGGGAGACTATGAGGGCAAAGACGTGGCCGGCAAGGCGGTCTTGGTCAGCGGAGCGGGTTGGGGTTACAGGGCCGCAACCAAGATGGCCGCCCTCCACGGGGCCGTGGGCGTAATCACCGAGAGCATCGTCGAGATGCCCCCGGCCCGCACCCGTGAGAACGCGCCGGAACAAATCGCCTATGGCCGTGTCTGGGTGGAGGACGATGGCTCCAGCGTGTTTTGCTTCGGGATCAGCCACCATCAGATGCAACGTCTCAAAAAGCTCATAGCCGAGAACTCGGAGCCACTGAAGGTCCACGCCGTTGTCGAGACTACCCTGGGTGAGGGCGAGTTTCCCGTGCTGACCGGTGTGATAGAAGGAGCCAACAAGCCAGACGAAGAAGTGCTTTTCGTCGCCCACATCTGCCACCCCTCGCCTGGAGCCAACGACAACGCCTCGGGGGCGGCGCTGATTCTGGAGCTCGCCCGCGCCTGGTGTCGCCTCATCACCGAGGGCAAGCTGCCTCGACCGGCGCGCACCATCCGTTTCCTCTGGATGCCCGAATGGTACGGCACCATAGCTTACCTGCACGCCAATCCAGACTGGCCCACCCGCCTGCAAGGGGTGATTTGCTGTGACATGGTGGGGGAGAGCCAACAACTGTGCGGCGGCCCCCTGACGCTGGAGCGCACACCCGATACCCTGCCCTCTTTCCTAAATGACCTGGGGGAGCGCCTTCTGGAGCGGCTGACGGCCGGCAAGGGGTCATATTTCAGTGCCTCTGCAGCGGACTTGTGGAAGTACCAGGTCACTCCCTATGGCGGCGGCTCGGACAATGCGCCTTTTGTGGACCGCACCTGGGGAGTGCCGGCCATCTCCTTTGGCCACTGGCCCGACCGGTTTTATCACTCGTCGCATGACACGTTGGAGAAGGTGGATCCGGCCGAGATGGACAAGGTGGCCTGGGTGGTGTTTCAACTGGCCCAGGTCCTGGCCAATGCCGGACCGGCCGAGGCGGCACTGCTGGCCCGGGAGACCCTGGAGCGAGGGCTGCGCCGGCTGAGCCGGGAGGCCAATGAGGCATTGTGGGCGTTGCACCAAATCCCCTCAGCAGGCGATGAAGAGGACAAACCTTACGCCGAGCGGATGGGGGCTCGAATCCGCCAGGCGTTGGACGCCCTCGACTACCGCCTGGAAGTGGAGAAGGGGGCGGTGGCCTCGGTACAGCGGCTGGCGAAGGATGACCCGCAGATTGCGACCCTGATTGCCGACTACCAGACCGAACTGGAGGGTAAGGCGACGCAACTCCGTGAGCACCTGCTGGTCACCGGCGAATCTCTGGCCGGAGACAGAGCCCGCCAGGTTGCCAACACCTGCCCTGAACTCTCAGAGCTGGAGCAGGAGGCGGGCCGCCTGGTGCCCGTGCGCCATTGGACAGGGCCGCTGGATACTCTGTACTACCCGTCTGAAGCGCTGGGCTGGGAGAAGACGGCCTGGTTGATAGAACATATAGCCCAGAACCTGAGCGTATTCGTGATGGTGGGAATGGCCGCCCTGTGGGTGGATGGGAAACGAAGCCTGTTGGAAATCGCCCGTCGGGTAGCCCTGGGGACCGGTATTGAGGTTGACCTTCAAGTCCTGCTCCATTACTTCCGGGACCTGGCGGAAATTGGGGTCGTGTCACTGCAGGAGCGGTGAGAGGAAATGGACAGTTATCTCGTCAGTGCCTGTCTGCTGGGCATCTGCACCCGCTATGATGGCGGATGTTGCCCCGTCCCCCGGCTTATCCGCTTGGCCGCGCAAGGGTTGGCCGTGCCCGTCTGTCCCGAGGTAGCCGGTGGGCTACCCATCCCCCGCCCCCCGGCGGAGATCGTCGGCGGCGACGGTCAGGCCGTCCTGGATAGGCAAGCCAGGGTGCTGACCATCGAAGGTGAGGACGTGACCGGGGCCTTTCTGGCCGGCGCCCGTCAAGCTCTGGAGACAGCACAGCGCCTGGGCATCCGGCAGGCGGTGCTCAAAGACGACAGTCCCTCTTGTGGCTGCCACCGCATCTACGATGGCTCTTTCAGCGGCCGTCTGGTGTCTGGGCGGGGCGTCACGGCGGCTTTGCTCCAGTGCAATGGGATCACCGTCCTGTCAGAGGAGGACTGGTAGAACGAGTTGGCAACTCTTTCAGTGAGACGAGTTGCCAACTCGTTCTCGCCGGGAAGAAGGGAGAGGGGACAGTGGACCTGGGACAGCCTCATTGCTGTGACTTCACTGTGCCAGCAACTGCTCGATAACTTGTGGGAGTTGGTCGGTGGGCACATGCCCGGCTCGCTGTCCCATAACCACGAAAAATTGTGGCGCGCTGGGAAAGCGGTTTTCCTGAGTGATAGTGAAGTCCTGCTCTACCTTGTCCTTCGTCTGGCCTTCGTCCAGGCAGGTGGCAAAGGCGTCAACATCCAGGTCCAGCTTGGCGGCATACCCTTTGAACGTGGCCGAGAGGTCATCGGCCTGATTCCACTCTTCCTGTTTCTGGAAAAGCAACTCACACATGGACCAGAAGGCTTCCTGCTGCCCGGCACATTCGGCCGCTTCGGCTGCCTTGAACCCCCGTGGATGATCAGGCGCCGGAAAATGCTTGACGATGAGCCGCACCTGGCCCGCCTCTACGTATTTCTCTTCCAGCTCGGGCCACGCTTCCAGGAAATGCTTGCGGTTGTCCGCCGACTGAAAGTCAACGAATTCGACGAGGACGATCTTGGCCTCGGCAGAGCCGTGGGTGGCGTCGCCACCGTAGGTATAGCCGGGCTGCGCCGGGTTTGGATCAAAGATGGTAACACCAGGCGGCAGCGGCGTCGGCGTAGGGGGCGGGTGCTCTCCCCGCAGCGCCGCTTCGATGACTTGCTGGAACACCTCGAATGGCTGTGCCCCAGAGACAAACCAATCATTGATGAAGAAGGCAGGCACACCCTGCACCCCAACTGCTTCGCCCTGCTTGTACTCTGCCTGAACCTGGTCGGCCGTCTCGCCCGATTCCAGGCAGGCCGCAAAAGCATCGGCGTCGAGGCCCAGTTCGGTGGCGTACTCGTTGAACTGTTCGGCCAGGTCTGCTTGCCCGCTCCAATCGCGCACTGTCTCGAAAAGGCGCTCGTGCATGGCCCAAAAATCCTCGGCCCCTTGCCTGGCGGCACAGAGCGAGGCCACGGCTGCCTTCCGCGCCTGAGGATGGATGGAGTTGAGGGGGTATTGGAGGAAGACATGTTTGACCTTGCCTGTAGCGATGTACGCTTCATACAGAAGCGGTCCCGTCTGTAAAGTATGACGGCCACAGTATG
>JAOZOT010000396.1 GCA_029933115.1 Anaerolineae bacterium
CCACAGCTTGGGCTAGAAATCAACGGGTGAATTCATTCGCTCGAACTTCACATAATCCACCGCTACGGCCAGAGTGCGCCGATCTGAGCTCTCCGGCAGCACGTCCTGAGGCGAGGCCAGGTGGGAGAAATGCAGAGTCAACTCGTTGAGGCCATGACGGATGGCTGTGGAGGGGATGGCCACTGGGTAAGAAGCCCAGCCCGCTGTCAGGGATAGCTCGGAAAGGGGGTGGCCGTTCATGGTGATTTTGACCTTCTGAGGAGGGGCTCCCGGATAGCTGAAAGGCAGAGCAGTCAGGGTCAGTTTGTAGTCTCCTTCCCGGCGCAGGGGCACAAAGATGCGCGCCCACCGGACGGTGGCCCAATTGGCGCTCACCCCGCCTATTTCCTCGTTCCACGACCAGCCTTCGCCGCGATACATCTCTGTCTCTTCCAGGCCAAAGTCAATGGTAAAGTCGGCCTGCGGGGGCGGCTGGACTACCCGATAGACCAATACGCCGTCTCTGTCGTAAACGGGTTCAGGTTCCAGAGGGAGGACTTCCAGAGCGTAATCTACCGTTCTGGTCATGGTGTCGGCGTAGGGCAGGCGGCCGGGGATGGGAGGGAGGATGAGCAGGTAGCGCACGTCGTAGAGATACATCAGCTTGGGAGCCAGCGCTTTATCTCGTTCCCTGGTAGCGGCGTCAACCTCATGGTAGAGTTCCAAGGCGGTGATGGACTTGAAGAGCGAGATCCGCCTGAAGTACTCGAACTTGACGGGTGGGTTGCGGGAGATGTTGCCGCTGATGATGGGCTTGTGATGAGCAGCCTGGTAGTACTGAGCCTGAGTGCGTTCAGAGCCCAGGGTGCCAAAGCTGTTGCGCCAACCCATCGGCAATTGCAGGATGGCAAAGTTTTCGGGCTCTGCCCCAATCTGGTAGCAGACTTCTGGGATGCGGGCGTCGGTCAGGGGCAGGGGGATGGAAAGATGTTCGAAGGAAAGGATAGTGATGAGTAATGAGCAACAAGTAATGAGTGATAAGTGATAAGTAGTAGGGGATAGGGGGCGAGGGATAGGGGGCGAGGATGGCTTGGGCACTCTGTTGAGAATCCAGAAGGCCGCGTGGCCAACCATGACTGCCAGAGAAAGGGTCATAATCACACTGAAACGATTGGGGGCGCGGTTGGCGTTAAAGATGGGCAGATAGTGCAGCAAGGCGAAGGGCAGGGGGAAGGTGACCTTGGTCTCGGCCAACAAGCCGTCCAGGTCGAAAAGGTATTGCCCGTTGACCTGGAGGAGAGGACCCAGGCTCAAGAGGGCTGAGATCAGAGCGGCCACCCCCCAGGCTTTGAGGACTCGTCTGTATTTGAAGAGGGCGAAGATGGCCAGCAGCAGAGTCACGTAGCCGACGAAGACGGTGTTCACGTCGGAGAAGCGGGCTGTCCCTTCCACCACCGCCCTCAGTTCCCTGACCCAGTCGCCGCCCCAGAAGGGATGGAGCTTGGTAGGTGTGAAGAAGCCCAGGAGGTCGGTGGATAGCTTGAGGGCGTCGCCCCACCCCTCCATGGTGTAACCGCCGTAGAGCATCTCCCTGAAGACGAAGTAAAGCATAGGCGAATAAGTCAGCAGGAAGGTGATGGCCAGCAGGCCCAGGCGCTTTGCGAACTGGATGTTGAGGATCGTCTCCCTGCCGGTGAACAGCAAGTATACGATGGTGAAAACGGCCAGGAAAATACCATAGGTCATCTCGCAAGACAACGTCAGCGTCAGGAAGAGGCCGGCCCAGAAAGCGTTTTTCGCCCTCGGTTCGCGGACGGTCTTGATCATGTAAAGGGCGTAGAAAGGTAGCCAGTGGTTGCTGGCGAAATTGTAGTGCCCCAGGGCCAGGTAGACGAAACGGCTGGCGGTGAAGGCGTAGACTATCCCCCCCAGAAAGGCGGCCATCTCTCGGCACGGTTGCCTCGTGGGGGATGTATTCTTTCCGGTGGCAAGGAGATACTTGAGCAGCAGAAAGGTTCCGTAGCCGCTCAAGGTGAGGGAGGCTATCAGGAGGGCGTTGTTGATGGTGGGCAGGGAGAGAAAAGACTGTAGCGGCACAGATAGCAGAGCGTTGTGCAGGTGATAGGTGTAGAGGACTAGGCTGACGCCCAGGGGGTAGAAGATGTAGGAAGAGTAGAGGGGGTTGGTTTGAAGGTCAAAAATGGAATATTTGAACCACCACATATTCCAGAGGAAAGTGTATTCGTCAAAGGCCCAGGTGGCACTGCCCGGCACGTGGGTAGTGAAGTGCAGAGCCAGCGGATAGGTGAGAACCAGGCTCAGAACGAGGTAGAGACCTATTATCAACAGGTGGATTCTGGCAGTGGTTTTCATCGGTTCAGACTACCCAGAAGTGGGAGAAGAAGTAGATTGAGATGACACCCAGCAAGATGGCGAAGGTAGCCCTCAGGGCTTGGTCGAGATAGCGATTCCTCCCCATTTTCCCCAGGACCATGAAGCAAGGGAAAAGTGCCAGGAGGAATCTGGGTATGGAGCCTGTGGGTGGAGCCTTCGTCGGGTCAATAGTCGTGGACAGAGCAAGGAACAGTATGGGGATACAATACAGCCAGTAGGCGGCCGGCAGGTATTTGAACGCCAGCAAGGTCAACCCCAGAAACAGAACGATGCTGGCAAAGTCAACGATGGCGATGGCGGTCACGTAATGGCCTATGGGCCAGTGCACCCGTTCAAAGCCCATGCTCAGCGTCTGCCAGGGCAAGGTGAAGCGGCGAAACCATGCTTTCTGGGTCGAGGCGAAAGCAAGAGGGCTGCCGGTCAACATCCACATGTAGAGGGCAAAACCGGCCGTGCCGCCAGGGATGAGGGCCAGGAGCAGGGCCTGGGGTCGAGGCCCTTTCTGTCGAAAGTACTCATAGACCAGGGGGACGAGGATGGCCAGCCCCGCCAACCTGGTCAGAGTGGTCAGGACAGCCAGAGGGATGGCCAGGTGCCACTTGCCGAGGCGAGCGTAGTAAAAGGCTGCGACGGTGAAAGCGAAGGACGTTGACTCACTGTACAGACAGGAGAAAATGAAGGAGAGAGGGAAGATGGCTACGTACAGAACAGCCCGCGAGGCTGAAGGCTGATCTAGATCTTCACAAGCTAGCCTGTACAGAAAGTAGAGGTAAACGGCAAAAGAGATGTTGGATACAATGAACAAACCCCATTGGGCGTCACCGGCCAGCCAGCCTGCGATGCGCCCCAGCAGAGGGTAAAGGGGAAAAAAGACCACGTTGGACTGCACCTCGGGGCTGCCGGGCCACCGGTAGCCGTCGGTGGCAATACTGAGGTACCAGGCTCCATCCCACTGTGAAAAGGCTTCGATAAAGCCCGGCTTCTCGTCGGGCTTGCCGGGGAAGAATCCCACGAAGAAGAGCACCAGGGCGTAGAGGGCAATCCGCGAGCCGAAAAAAATGGAGAAGGGCGTAGCCAGAGGCTCAGTCGTCAGCGCCTCCCACACCTGCCTCGGGCCTCGTATTAGCTTTGTCGGGGACGTGCTCTTGGGTGGTGTACTCATCTGCGCCCCTCGGAGTTTAATAAGGCCATTTTACCATAGCTAGTCTCTTCTGGCAATTTCGTGGGAACATTGGCTTTACCCACAAGCCCTGAAGCCCCCACTGCGAGGTGGGGGTAAGTCACAGCCGGCCCAGGAGAAAGCTCCCCTGGGTCAGCTGTGACGGCTCCCCCGGCTACACCGGGGGCTTCTCGGCGCTATCCTCACAATGTGGGTAAAGTCAAGCGTGGGAACGCGGAGGTATATCCCAAAGGTATCGGAGTGTATCACCCTCCCGCGGGTTGCGGACCCTGCGGGAGGGTCACTGCCAGAGGGGAGGGCGTTACGCGCCAGAAACATCCCTGCT
>JAOZOT010000003.1:0-22004 GCA_029933115.1 Anaerolineae bacterium
ACTTCGGCTGGCTCGCCGAAGGCAAAAAAGCACCTTTTTTCGGCCCCGACCTCCCCGACTTTTCCCCTAAAAAAGGTTGGGGAGGTTGGGGAAAATAGTGGGCACTTCGAATGCGGGAGGAGCTGCTTCCCGCTCCAGGGAGGCGAATCATGCGAATGACCACGGTGGAGAAACGGGCCAGACCGAACAAGGCGAAGAAGGCCAGGGAGAAGGACGCGGCGGAGCGCCGGCGAGCCCGTAAGCCCTGGCACGATGGCCACAAGAGAGTGGAGCGGGCCCGAAGCATCACACGGCGGAAGCGCAAGACGCGAGACCGGCGAGCTCCGGCGAAGCCCTCCGTGGCGGACTACCGGCGCAAGATCGAAGGCGGATTCAGTCTGGCCGCCTTCGGCCGGAAGCTGGCGGACATGTTCGGGAGGCGGGCGGCGAAGTAGGACGCGTGCTATAATTCAGGGCGACAGGAGGCGCCCCCATGGCTGGTGGGATACGAGGACGCAAGCCGAAGCCGAAGGTGATCCACCTTCTGGGGAATCCGAATTGGCGCGCGAAGGCGAAGGAGCGCCGGGACTATCCGGAGCCGAAGGGCGAGCTCCCAGATGATCCTCCGGACTGGCTCACATTCGAAGCGGCCCAGGAGTGGCGCCGGGTGGTGGCCTCGATGAAGGCCACCGGCGTCTTCGCCCAGGTGGACGCTTCCGCCCTGGCGCAATACTGTTACTGGTTCGGCCAGTTCCGCCAGTTCGCATGGGAAGCCGAAGGTGTGGAGCCCTATTGCTTCACGGCCATGGGCGGCCTGAAGGAACACCCTCTCCAGCGACTCGTCCGGGAGGCCTCACGGAAGACCTTGGAGTTCGCGGCCCACCTGGGTCTCACACCCGTGGCCCGCATGCGCCTGGGCCAGGATAAGAAGGATCCACCTGAAGACCCGTTCAACGAACACGAAACGCCAGCCCCGGCGGGGAAGCGCAAGACGGGCCGCCCGCGCAAGTCTGAAGGCGCGAACTAGGAAGATCCGAGACGCCTGGGAACACGTCATCCAGGAGGAGGTGGATCGGGGCACGGCCTACGCCCTGGAGGTTGTCCGGGGCGGGATCCCCGTGGGGAAGCTGAACCTCCTGGCCTGTGTCCGCCACCTCGAAGACCTGGAGCGGATCGGGGATCCGTCCTTCTCCTACACCTATGACGCCCAGAAGGGCCGGGCCGCCGTTCGGTTCTTCGAGCTCCTTCCCCACACGAAGGGACGCTGGGCCCGGAAGGATCCGGCCACGGGCCGGCGCTACCGGTTGAAGCTGGAGCCCTGGCAAGCCTTCATCGTGATGAGCCTCTTCGGCTGGGTGGACGTGGCCACCGGGCTCCGCCGGTTCGTGGTGGCGTATATCGAGATCCCCAGGAAGAACGGGAAGACCACCCTGGCCGCCGGCGTGGTCCTGAAGATGGTGGCCTTTGATGATGAACCCGGGGCCCGCGTCTACTGTACCGCCACCATCAAAGACCAGGCAAAGCTATGCTGGGGCGAAGCGCGGGACATGGTGAACGCGGAGCCAGCTCTCCGGAAGCGACTGGAGGTTCAGGACTACACTAGCACGATCAGCCATGCCGCGTCCGGGTCCACACTTCAACCCCTGGGGAAGGACACGAAGCACCATGACGGGCTGAATATCAGCGCGGCCGTCCTGGACGAGCTCCACCAGCACCCTACCAGCGCCATGGTTGACGTGGTGGCCACGGCCTTCGGTTCCAGAGAACAGCCGATCCGATTCGAGATCACCACGGCCGGGGACGGTCAGGAAGGTGTGTGCTGGGCTCATCACGAGTACACCCGGAAGGTGGTGGAGCGCCTTCACACGGATGAGACCTGGTTCGGGTTCATCGCCCACATGGATGAGAAGGACGACCCGATGAAGGAGGCCACCTGGCGCAAGGCGAATCCGAATTGGGGCGTCTCCGTCTCCCCGGCCTACATTCGAAGACAGTTCACGGAAGCCGAAGGCATGCCGGGTTTCCTGAAGGCGGTGAAGCGTCTTCACCTGAACCTGTGGAGTAAGGGAGCTGGGAACTGGCTAGACATGGACAGGTGGGACCGGTGCGCCCCACCGTCCGATCTCTGCCAGGCCGTCCGCCGGTTGAAGACCTGGCGAAAGAGACTCCGAGGAGAGCTCTGTTATGCTGGCCTGGACCTGGCGGCCACGTCCGATCTGGTGGCCCTGGTCCTGGCCTTCCCCGGAGAGCGGGACGCCGATGGGAAGCGGGACTTCACCCTCCTCCCCTGGTTCTTCTGTCCTGAAGAGACCATCGAGCTCCGGAGCCGGAGGGATAAGGTTCCGTATGATCTGTGGCGTGAAGAAGGCCTGATAATCGCCACTGAAGGGGACGTGACGGATTACGCCAGCATTCGGGAGCTCATCACCGGGTACACCCGAAGCGGGGAAGAGCTTCCCGATTCCCTGGCGGATCTCTATGATATACAGGAGATCGCGTTTGACCCGTGGAACGCGTCCTATCTGGTGAGTGAACTACAGGAGGATGGGGCCCCCATGGTGGAGCATCGCCAGGGCTGGAGGAGCATGGCCGCCCCCACAAGGGAGTTCGGGATCCTCGTGAAGACCGGGAGACTGAAACACCTGGCCCACCCGATCATGCGCTGGATGGCCTCAAACATAGTGGTGAAGACGGATCCAGCCGGGAACATGAAACCGGACCGGGACGAGTCCGCGAAGCATGGGAAGATCGACGGAATCGTGGCCGGCATCATGAGCGTAGGACGCGCTATAATTGCAATGGGAGGAGATCGGTCCCCATATTCTGAGACGCGCGGACTGACTGTGCTATGATTATAGACCTGGCCTGGCTTGTGGGCTGGATCATCGTGGCCGTGGGCGCCTATCTGGGCGGCCTCCCCGTGATTCTCCTGGCCATTGGTTCGTTCATTTCCCACGTGGCGGCCGGGTTCGCCATGAAGGGTGAAGCCGAAAAGGAGACGTCATGAAGGGCCTTCTTCGGTCATTTCTCCGCCCGAAAAATCTCACCCTCTCCGAATGGGGAAACCTCTTGGAGCTGGGATTCAACGGGGCGCCGGCCACGTCCGGCGTCTTCGTGAGTGAGGGAACGGCCATGCGGATCTCCACCGTGTGGTCCTGTCAACGGCTCCTCACGGAGACGGTGATGGGGCTCCCCTTGGAATCGTTTAAACGGCTCGAAGGGGAGGCCAGGGAGAAGGACCCAGGGTTCCACGTGGCCCGTATCCTGGCGGCTCCGAATCCGGAAATGACGCTGGAACAGCTCCTGGAGTTCATCATGATGCGGCTCCTGAGCCGGGGGAACGCGTACATTCGAATCCGCCGGTTCATGAACGGGCGGCCGGCGGAGTTCTGGCCCATCGCCGGCGAGGTGTTCCCGGAACGGCCGGATCCCCTGGGCCCCATCGTCTACCAGGTGATGGCCCCCAGGAAGCCCGGCGGGACGGATACCGTGATGGAGACCCTGGACCCGGATGACGTATGGCATGTTCCGGGCCTGGCCTTCAACGGTCTCGTGGGGCTGAACCCTATCGAGCATGCCCGGAACATGTTTGGCCTGGCCCTGGCCACGGAGGAGCATGGGAGCCGCCTCTTCAGCAATGGGGCCCGGCCGTCCGGGCTCCTCTCCACTCCGGGGGTCCTGAAGAAGGGCGGCTGGGAGCGCGTCCGGAAGGACTGGCAGGAAGTCTATGGTGGCGTCCACAACGCGGGGAAGACGGTGGTCCTGGAGCATGGCATGACCTACCAGGCCATGGGCCTTTCGAATGAGGACGCGCAATTCCTGGAGACGCGTCAGTTCCAGGGCGAAGAGGTGGCCCGGTTCTATCGCGTGCCGCCCCACATGGTGGGCCTGGCGAAAGACCTCCCCAGGGCGAACATGGAGCAACAGGGCCGGGAGTTCCGGCTCTACTCGATCCATCCCTGGACGGTCCGGATCGTCTCCTCCGCCCATCGCCAGGTGTTCCTGGAACGGGATCGGAGGAGTCACTTCCTGGCCTTTGATACCGCCGAGCTCGAAGCCCCGGACGCCGAAACGAAGTCAAAGGTGTGGGCCGTGGAACGGAATTGGGGCCTCTCGAATTCGAACGAGATCCGCGCCAGGAAGAACATGAATCCCATCGAAGGCGGCGATGAATACATGGTCCCGGGGAACATGGTTCCCCTGGGAGAGGTGGGAAGCACCGGCGGGGAGAAGGGCCCGGGGAGCCAGCAAGGGATTCGACAGGACCAGGAGCTCTCCGCCCGGGAGCGCGCGATGATCCGGGACACGGCCCGGCGCGCCGTGAAGCGGGAGCTGGGATACCTCTCGAAGCTGGACAGGGGCAAGGCCACGGCGAAGGGCCTGGTGGAGTGGTACGGGCGCCACGCTGAATTCCTTTCCCGGGCTCTCCACATTCCCCTGGACGCGGCCCACGTGTTCACCCGGTGCCGTTGCGCGGCCGTGGCCCTGGCCGTGGAAGAGGAGCGCCTGGGGGCTCTCATCGAGGAGTTCCAGGAGGACGACGGGGAAGCTCTCACCCAGGAGGTGATCCATGCCGGACGTTGACAGGGAAGCGCCGAACCGGAATCACACTCAGTCTGTTCTATTCCGGAAGGACGAGTGGACCCGGGCGGAGTCCCGGGAGTGGTTGGTGGAACACGATCATTTCACCGATGGGTACGAAGAGACGGAGAACCTTCACCGCTGGCGCCAGTATCAACCGGACGCGGGCCGCTTCCGGTACAGGAACGAACAGATCGGGGACGGGATCACCCTGGTCCTGGCCTTTAGGAAGGACGAAGACATGCTGGGGCATCCATTCTCGAAGAAGAAGCCGTTCCGGGGATTCTGGGCCGGCCCCACCTGGGCCCAGGAGGAAGAGGAACACCCGAAGGACCAGGAGGAGGAAGAGGAGCATCCCATGGCCCAGGAGGAGGAAAAGGAACATCCCATGGCGGAGCTCCTTCTCTTCGACGTTATCGGGCCCGACTTCTTCGGGGACGGGATCACCGGGCTACAGGTCCGGGAAGCCTTCGCCACCTTGGGAGGCCAGGACGTTCGGGTTCGCATCAATTCGCCCGGCGGTGATGTCTTCGAGGGGCTGGCGATCCATAACGCTCTTCGGGATCACCCGGGCCGGGTCCAGGTAGTGGTGGACGCCCTGGCCGCCAGCGCGGCCGCCATCGTGGCCATGGCCGGGGACGAGATTCTGATGGTGGAGAACGCCACCCTGATGATCCATGAGCCCTGGACGGTGGCCGTGGGAGACGCGGCGGAGCTCCGGGCCCAGGCGGACATCCTGGAGACCATCAACGCCGGCTTGGTGACTACCTTCGCCAGGCGGACCGGGCTTCCCCGGGATGAGGTGGCCCAGCTCCTTCGGGCGGAGACGTGGCTCTCCGCCGATCAGGCCGTGGCGGCCGGGTTCGCGGATCGGACCGTGGAGCCGGGTGGTGTCCGGAATCAGTTCGACATGAAACAGTTCAGCAAGCCGAAGCGAGTCTGGCGGAAAGACGTGGAGAGCTTCCTCTCCCGCCTCCCTCAGGAGGAACAGGACCGGGCCGGGATCCTTCGGACGGAGCGGGCGAAGCTCCGCCTTCGAATGGCCATGCTGGACAACTGAGCTCCCAGGGAGTATTGTTTAAACGTCAGGGGATTCACGTGGGCCCAGCTCCCGCGCCCCCCGCTTGCTGTGCCGTGTTTAGCCTCCGGCCTAGCTTCGGAAGCGATTCGGCGCGTAGGACATTGGAACTATGTCTGGCGCGCTTTTCGCGTGCCCGGAGAAATGGAGGAACGGCATGAAGCGAAGCGAGCTCATGGCCGCCCGGGCGGATAAGATCCGCCGAATGAACCAGATCATGGACTCCCTCACGGAGGCCAATCCCATCATGACGGACGCCCAGGAGGAGGAGTTCACCCGGCTGGAGAGCGAAGCGAAGTCCATGAAGCTCACGCTGAACCGGCTGGACACCTCCCGCGCCCTCATGAAGGATCTGGACGTCCCCACCGATCTGGTGGCCGTCCCCGATCCGGCCCAGAACACTCTCCGGAAGCCGGACGGTGAATCCGGCTTCCAGAACTTCGCGGAGTTCCTGTTCGCCGCCGTGAAAAAGCCCAGCGATCCCCGCCTGGCACAGTACCGGAACGAACAGAGCATGGGCACCGGTGCCAAGGGCGGATTCGCCGTTCCCCAGCAATGGTCCCAGGAACTCCTCCGGGTGGATCCCATGGAAGCCGTGGTGGAGCCCAGGGCCCGGGATATCCCGGCCGGCTCTCCGCCGGATTCGGAGATCACGTTCCCGGCCCTGAACCAGCGGAGCAGTTCGAACATGTATGGTGGCGTGACCGTGAGCTGGATCGGTGAAGGCGGGACGAAGCCTGAGACGGACGCCGATCTGGATGAGATCACCTTGAAGCCTCAGGAACTCGCCGCCCATATCGTCACCTCGGACAAGCTCCTTCGGAATTGGGCCGCCGCGTCCGCGTTCCTGGGTGAGCTCCTTCGGTCCGCCATGGTGGCGGAGAAGGATCTCCGCTTCCTCCAGGGAGACGGGATCGCGAAGCCCCGGGGGATCATCGGTTCGGGCATGGAGGTGGCCGTGAATCGCGCGGGCGCCGGTCTGATCGATCTGGTGGACATCACCGGCATGCTGGCCCTGTTCAAGGGGGAGAATCCGATCTGGGTGGCGAACCGTTCCACCCTTCCCCAGCTCTACACCATCGAGGACGCGGCGGGGAACTCCCTCTTCGTGGCCAACGTGGTCGGGGCCGCCGGCCAGTCCCTCTTCGGTTTCCCCATCGTGTGGAGCGAACGCGTTCCCGCCCTGGGGACGAAGGGCGACCTGATGCTGGCGGACATGCGGAAGTACCTCATCAAACCGGGTTCCGGTCCCTTCGTGGGGAGCTCCGAACACGTGTACTTCACCACGAACAAAACCGTGGTGAAGGCCTTCCTGAACGTGGACGGCCAGCCCCAGGCCACCGGGCCGATCCTCTCCGAAGACAACGTGGAGCGGTCCCCGTTCGTGGTCCTCGACGTTCCGTAAACGCCCGTGGGGCGGTCTCCCCGGCGGCCGCCCCACGCTCTCCGCCGGGGATCAGTGAAACACTGAACACGAACGCGCCAGGGGAGTGGCGCTGATAGGATTGGAGGGCTTCGAATGAGCCCTGTCACGAATCAGAAGATGGAAGAGTACATGAGCCCCAGGGAGGGGTTCCAGTCCGCCGACATTTCCGCCGGAGACATCGATTCCACCGTGTTCCACAGCATGGCGGGTTTCCGGGAAGCCGTGGCCGTGGCCTCCTGTGACGCCGTGGCGGACACGGAGACCATGACCCTGACCCTCCTCCAGGCTTCGGACGCGGCCGGCACCGGGAAGAAGGTTCTGGGGACGGCCGTGGTGGCCACGGCGTCCGGAGCCGTCACCCTGGCCGCCATCGCTTCGGCCTTGCTGGAGGACATGGACCACGCGAACGGATTCACGTTCGTGGGGGCCCGCGTCACCAGCGACGCGGCCGGCGTCATTCCTGGCCGGGTGAACCTGGCCCTGACCGGCGCCCGGTACAAGCCCGTGGCCCAGACGGCGTAAGCCCATGGCGTACCGGGTGAAGTTCGAATGCGTCCGGCGGGACAAGCTCCGGCCGGAGCGATGTTTCCCCGGGTACGTCCTCACGGACCTGGCACCGGAGGAGGCCCAGCGCCTCTTCCGGGCCGGGTGCCTGGAGGAAGCCCCGGAGCCGAAGGCGGAGCCGAAGCCGAAGGCGGAGCCGAAGCCGAAGGCGGAGCCGAAGCCGAAGCCGAAGCCGAAGGCGAAGCCGAAGGCGAAGCCGAAGCCGAAGCCGAAGGCGAAGCCGAAGGCGAAGCCGAAGGCGCCAGCACGAAAGAAGACGAAGCGCGGGAGGTAAGGCATGAGCCTGGATGGCTACGGGATCCAGCTCACCACCTTTCCCAGATCGGCCTTCGAGGGTTTGGCCGTGGTCACGCCCTCTTCCGGTCTGGTGGTGTCTCTTAACGAACAGAAGAGACACCTTCGTGTGGAGAGCCAGGAAGAGGACAAGGTGATTCGCGGGTTCATTCAATCCGCCACGGAGTGGGCGGAGGCCTTTCTATATCGCCAGCTCCTCACGGCCACGTACCGGCTCCAGCTCGATTCCTTTCCGGACTCAGACCGGGCCCCCATCGAGCTCCCGCGCCCTCCCCTCCGATCCGTGACCCAGATCCAGTATTACGACACGGCCAGCACGCTCCAGACGTGGGGCTCCACGCTCTACCAGGTGGACACGGTGAGCGAGCCCGGCCGGCTCATGCCCGTGCCGGATGGCTCCTACCCTGACACCCAGGACGACCGATTCGGCGCCGTCCAGGTCACATTTGAAGCGGGCTATGGGGAAGCGGCGGACGTGCCGGAGGAGATCAAAACGGGAATCAAAATGCTCGCCGCGTCCCTCTTCGAGAGACGCGAGGACGATATCGTGGCAAGCCTGATTCTCCAGGTTCCCCGGGGCGTGGAGAATCTTCTCTATCCGTTCAAGGTGGCCGACTTCGTATGAGAGCGGGAAGCCTGGACAGACGAATCCAGCTCCAGCGCCGGGTCCGGAAGAGGACCAGGCGAGGCGAACAGGTGGACGAGTGGAAGCCCCTGGGAACATGCTGGGCAAAGAAACGACGCCTGAGCGTGGGCCGCCGTGGCGAGCAATACGAAGAGGATCAGTTCATAGCGAAAGGGACGATGGAGTGGACGGTCCGCTGGCGGACAGACGTGAACCCGAAGGACCGGCTCCTGGAATTGGAGACGGGGCGCCTGTGGGATATAACCTCTGTCATCGAGATCGGCCGGCATGCCGGTCTGAAGCTCATTGCGGAAGCCAGGGAGGACGAGGACTAGCATGTTCGCCGTTCGGTTTTCAGGGGATAGGGAGCTGGATCGGGCCCTCCGGGTTCTGGAGAAGGCCACCCCGAAGCCTTTCCTGAAGGGCGTCATGAAGGCCAGCGCGAAGCCCCTGGTGAAGAACATGAAGACGAACGTCCGGAAGGATACCGGCGAGCTCCGGAAGTCTATCAAGGCCCGTTTGAAGCTGGCGAAGAAGGGCTTGATTATCATGAAGGTAGGCCCCGGGAAGGATCAGTTCTGGGGCATGTTCCTGGAATTCGGCACCGCCCACCATTCGCCTTTCCCTTGGATGAGACCAGCGTGGGACGGGAAGAAGGACAAGACCCTGGCCCTCATCACGGCCGGTCTGGCCCTTCAACTGAACAGAGTGGCGAAGAAGATCAGCCGCAAGGTATCAAGGGGGAAGAAACTCACACGATTCGAGCTCCGGCTCCTGGGGGTATGACGTGCCCACGATTCGCTCATTCGAAGAAGAGCTGGTGGAATTCCTCCTGGAGGATTCTAAGATCCAGTCCGCCGTGTCCGGACGGATCGGGCCGCTTCCCCTCCCCCAGGGGACTAAGAAGACGTCCATCACGTACATGCAGGTTGGACGGGACGACGGACAGACCCAGACCGGCGCGGACTGTCTGAGCGCGAATCGATGGCAGATAGACGTTTGGTCTCGAAGATATGGAGACATGCGGGAGCTGGGCGAGCTCGTCCGGCGCCGTTTAAACGGGTATGACGGACCCATGGGAGGCCTCACCCGGGTGAGCTTTTTCATGGAGAACAGACAGGAAACATTCGAAGACGAATCCAAACTTCACCGGGGAATTTTGGATTTCACTGTGTGGTACAGAGAGGAGCTATAACATGGCAGCAATCACGGTTCAGTCCCTAATCGGGAAGTATCCCGCCACGCCGGTGTCCGCCGATGCGGCGGATATCACCTTCGCGGCGATGGAGCTGGCCGGGGACACGTTCGCGAACACCGGGAAGGAGATCATCCTGGTGAGGAATGACGACGCGGGAGCCGTCACCCTTACGATCACATCCCAGGTGGATACCTTCAACCGGTTGGGCACGATCAGCGCTTATCCCATCGGCGCCGGGGAGTACGCCGCATTCGGCCCCTTCCCCGTGAGCGGCTGGAACGATTCGTCCGGGAACCTGAACCTCCTGGCTTCGGACGTGGACCTGAAGGTGGCCGTCCTTCGCTTCACCCTGTAGAACTGTCCGCCCCGGCGGGCTATACTGTGACCGGAAGGGAAGATCATGAGCGAGGCGAGACTTGGCAAGGGCTTTCTCGTCCAGCGCGGTGACGGTGGGTCCCCGGAGAATTTCACCACCGTGGCCGAAGTCCTGGACGCGGACGGGCCCGGGCTTTCAGCGGACAGTGTGGAGGCGACCCACCAGGAATCCCCGAATTACTGGCGGGAGTTCATTCCGGGTCTGAAGGACGGCGGGGAAATTTCCTTTGACGTCAACCACGACCCGGACAACGCCACCCACGACGCCACGACGGGAATCGTGGCGGACTTCAACAATCGGACGGTGAGGAACTGGCGCGTGGCCTTCCCCTCTCCGTCCTCGAAGACGTGGACTTTCCCGGCCTTCGTGACCGGCTTTGAGCCCAGCAATCCCGTTGCTGATCGCTCCACGGCCTCCGTCACGCTGAAGGTTACGGGCGAGCCCACCCTGGCCTGATAGGAAACGCGCCCTGCCCCTTCTCCCAGGGGCGGGGTGTGCTTCCTGGAACGAGGAGACATGGTGAATCCGAAACGCGGAGAGGCAAAGTTCAAAGTAGGAGCGAAGGAATACAAGATCCGATTCAGTCTGAATGTCCTTTGCTCTCTCGAAGAAGAGCTGGGGCGGCCGCTCACGGACCTGGTTTTGGAATGGTCCCAGGAGAAGGTAAGCCTCTCAGATGTCAGGAAGATGATCCGGGCTGCGCTGACGCCGAATCATCCGGAGATCACCCTGGAAGGCGCTGGTGATCTCATGGAGGAAGCCGGGCTGGAGACAGTCCTGGAAGCCCTGACCACGGCTTTGAATCGCTCCGCCATTTCGGATCAATTCGTGGGAGGTGAGGAAGCCCAGGACCCTCGGACGGGGACGGCCGATGGAATTGGGATGCCCTCTTCCATAGCGCCGTCTCCGCCGGCGTAGAGCCCACGGCCTTCTGGGACTTCACGCCGGTGGAGCTGAATCGCGTTCTGGTGGCCCTGGACGAACGCTGGAGACGGACGAAGGAGGTGGTGGCGTGGATGGCTTACCACAGCGGGACCGTGCCATATTACAAGCGGCCGCCCTCTTTCAGCCGTTTTCTTCGCTCTCTGATCCCGCACCGATGGCCCTCCGGTAAGGAGCTGGGCTCGAAGCTGGATCGAATGTTCCGGACGCTCCAGGCGCAATTCCGGGCGAAGAAAGGCGGGGAGTGATGCCGGGGACGCTGATCGGGAATCTGTTCGTCGATCTCATCGCCCGGACGGCTCAGTTCCAGAAGGGTATGGCGAGGGCTCGCCGGACCCTCCGGGTGATGTCCGCCAGGATGAAGAAGTTCGGCCGATCCATGACACGGATCGGCCGGGGCCTGGCAATGCGCGTCACCCTCCCCGTGACTCTCTTCGCGGCTCACACCTTGAAGGCGGCCGGAGACTTCGAGCAATCCATGAAGATCGTGGAAGCGAAGAGCGGGGCCGCCGGTGCCCAGCTCGAAGCCCTCCGCCAGCGCGCCCTGGAAATGGGCCGGGAGGGGAAAGTCTCCGCAAAGCAAGCGGCGGACGGCCTGGTGGTTCTGGTTCGCGCTGGCCTCTCCGCCAAACAGGCCTTTGACGCCCTTCCGAAGGTTGTGAACTTCGCGGCCGCTTCCGGCCGGAGCTTCGCGGACGCGGCCGGAACGGCCGTGGACACCATGGGCCAGTTCGGCCTGGGCGTGAAGGACATCACGCGAATCTCTGACACGATGGTGAAGGCGGCGAATAGCGCGAACCAGGAAGTCTTCGACATCGCCGAATCGATGAAGCATGCCGGGCCCATCGCGAAGAAATTCGGCCTGGATCTCGAAGAGACCACGGCCATCGTCACTCTCATGGCGAAGGCCGGTATCCGTGGCGGGAAGGCTGGACGCGCCCTGGCCCAGGGCATGATTAAGATCGTGAATCCCACGGAGAAGGCGAAAAAGGTTTTCAAGAAACTGAACGTGAATATCTTCAACGCGTCCGGCCGGTTCAGGGGATTCACGAAGATCCTGGATGAGCTCAGATCGAAGGGCCTGAGCGGAGCCGAAGCTCTCCGGATCTTCCAGAAACGTGCCGGTGTGGGGATGATCTCCGTCCTGGATCAGGGCGGGAAGGCTCTCACCGATCTGGTGGGGAAGCTGAAGGAAGCCGGCGGGACGTCCGCAAAGGAAGCAAGCAAGCGCCTGGAGGGCTTCAATGGAGCCATGCGCCGGCTCAGTGGCGCATTCGAAGCCCTTCAAATCGCCATAGCGGACGCCGGCCTCCTGGAGTTCGCGAAGAACCTCGTCCTGAGACTCCGGGACCTCCTGGTGAATCTCTCTGAGACGAACCCGGAGCTCCTTCAAATCGGAACCATTCTGGCCGTGGTGGCCGCCGCGCTGGGTCCCGTTCTCATCATCGTGGGCCAGCTCACGGTGGGCCTGGGCCTCCTCCTCCCATGGATAGTGAAGATCACCGTGGCCCTGGCTCCGTTGACGCTGGCCGCCGTGATCCTGGCGGCGAAGATAGCCCTGATAGCAGGCGCCGTGATAGGCCTCATCGTCTTGTTCGGCCAGTTCCAGGGGCTCGATCCCTCCGAAGCCCTGGCCGGGTTCTTCGAGAACGTGAAGAACGCCCTGAAATTCCTCCGGAAGGGCCTGGGGAACATGGGCGTCTTCCTCACGAAGATGAAGAACGATATCGTGAAGAAGTTCACGGAGATTGGGAAGGCCGTGGCGGACACGGTGGGCCCGGCCCTGGCGCCCTTGAAGAAAGGTGTCATGGAAGCCTTCGCCGTTCTCCGGAGGGGCTTCGAGAACATGGGCTCCTTCCTCTCAAAGATGAAGGACGATATCGTGGCGAAGTTCCGGGAGATATTCGAGGGAGCTTCAGAGTGGACCAGCAAGACAGCAAAGGCCGTGAAGGAAAACCTGGTGGGGAAGCTCGAAGCCGTGAAGAAAAAGCTGGGGAGCGTCCTCGATGGAATCAAGGCCGGGTGGGGCCTCCTGTCGAAAACGTTGGTGGGGAATTCGATCATCCCGGACATGATGAAGCGAATCAAGGACCTGTTCCTTCGAATGGGCGTCACCGTTCTGAACTCCACGAAGGTGGCGGCGAAAGGCGTCACCGGTGTGTTCAAGAAGATGGGCGCCGGCGTGGTGAAGAACCTGGGCGACGTGGCCACGAAGGTGAAGAAAAAGCTCTCCAGCCTCTTCGAGAGGAAGAAGAAGAAGAGGAAACTCATCTTCCCTGGTGAGGACAAGCCGAAGAAGAAAAAAGAGACCATCGAGGAGAAGGCCCGGCGCGCGAACAAAGCTCTCCTGGCCCTGGGAGACGCGGCCCGGAGAATCGGCAAGGCCATGACGGAGAGCCTGGGGAAGGCCCTGGATGACTTCGTGGACAAGGGCAAGTTCAGCATGAGCGCCTTCCGGAATTTCGCGGCCAGCGCCTTGAAGGACGTGGCGAAGGGCCTTCTCCGGGAAGGTATCCTGGGACCCAGGGGAACCGGTCGGGGCGGACTCCTGGGCGCCCTGGGCGGCCTCTTCCGGTTCCAGCGTGGTGGCTCCTTCACCGTGGGCGGAGCCGGTGGCGCCGATTCCCAGCTCGTGGCGTTCCGCGCCACGCCGGGCGAAGAGGTGAGCATTCGAAGGCCCGGCCAGCTCCAGGGCGTAGGCGTCCAGGTGAATCAGAACTTCGCCATGGGCGTGGCCCAGACCGTCCGGGCGGAGCTCGCCGCAATGCGGCCCCAGATGGAGGCGGGAATCGCGAATGCCGTGGCAGATAAGCGCATGCGAGGCGGGGCCTTCAGCGTGGCCATGACCGGGAGGACGTAACATGCCGATCACGTACCCACTCACGCCACCCAGCTCTCCACACCCGGACGCCAGGAACGTCTCCCTGGCTCCGGACGCGGCCGTGGCTGAATCCATTTCGCCGTTCACTTTCCAGCGCCAGGTCCAGGAGCACCAGGGCCAGCGATGGATCCTCACCGTGGAGCTCCCGCCCATGAACCGGGACGACGCCGAAGAGTGGATCACTTTCCTTCTATCGCTGAATGGGAAGGCCGGGACATTCCTTTATGGGCCGCCCAGCTCCCGAATCCCCAGGGGGAATCCGGTGGGGACTCCACTCGTGAATGGAGTGGGTCAAACGGGACAGGATCTCGCCACCGATGGCTGGACGCCGAACGCTTCCGGAATCCTCCTGAAGGGCGACATGATTCAACTAGGAACCGGCGCGGACGCCCACCTCCATAAGGTACTCTTAGGCGCGGACGCGGACGGGAGCGGGGAAGCCACGTTGACGTTATGGCCGAATCTCCGAACGGCACCGGGAGACGGTGATCCTATTATCACAAGCGGAGCCGCGGGCCTCTTCGCCCTCATGAGCAACGCCATGGAGTGGGACGTGAACGTGGCCATTCACCACGGGATCTCTTTCGCCGCCCAGGAGGCGATCTGATGCGGAATATCACGGGCGCGCTGGATACGGCTCTCCAGGCGGACCGGGTTCGCCCGGCCATCCTGGCGAGCTTCGGCACGTCCGGCGGTGACGTATTCGTGTGGTCCGGAGTGGGTGATCTCCTTTGGAATGGTGACACCTATCAAGGCGTAGGAAACTTCGGGGGAATCACCATGATCCAGGAAACGGAGCAAGTTCAGGCCACAGGCGCCCAGCTCATTCTCTCCGGGATTCCCTCCACTCTGGTTTCCATTGCTTTACAGTCCATGCAGCAAGGTCGACCGGCTCAGATTTATGTGGGCGCTTTCGATCTCACCACAGGGACCTTGATTGTGGACCCGTATCTGGTCTTTGAAGGGCTCACGGACGTCCCGGAGATTGACGATACAGGGGACACGGCATCCATATCGATCAGCGCGGAAAGCCGTTTAGTGAAGCTGGAAACGCCATTGGTTCGTCGATATACAGACCTGGATCAGAAGCTCCGGGATCCTATGGATAAGGGATTCGAGTTCGTCCCCAGCCTCCAGGATAAACAAATTTTATTTGGAGGTGGCTAATGAAGCGCCAGGACTGGCCGGAACGTCTAGCGGAGTTCCTGGAGGAACGCCGGGGCGCCATATTCGAATGGGGCCGCCATGATTGTTGCCTCTTCGTGTGTGACGCGATCCGGGCCATGACGGATCTAGACGTGGGCTACCGCTTTCGGGGCCGGTACACCACCGAATCCGGCGCCCTGGACGCCATGCTGGACGAGTACGGGATGGAACACCTGGGGGAGCTGGTGGAGCTCGTGTGTCGGGAATTCGGGTTTCCGGAGATCCCGCCGAAGCGCGCCCAGCGTGGGGACGTCATCCTGGTGAACGCGCCTCTGGCTTCGGACTCCATGTTCTCCTCGTGTCTTGGAATTGTCGCTCCTGGGGGCCGGGCGGCCGTGGCCTCCCCCAGGGGCTTCGTACTCTTCCCGGTGGGCCGCTTCCTCCGGGCCTGGGAGGTTGTTTAAACGTGCCGCCAGCCGTGGGGATAGTGGCCGGACTGGCTACCGTAGGTCTTGGGACGGCCCTGGGAATCGGTTTCCTTACGAAGATCGGCGTCTCTCTCCTCCTGTCCGCCGCTTCGGAAAAACTAGCCGGCCGATCTAGTGATCCGGAGCCGATCACCGGGAGCGGCCGGACACAGATGATCCGTCAACCCATTACAGCCCACCGGATTATATACGGCCAGGTTCGGGTGGGTGGTCCGATCACATTCGTGCAGAATGCGCCTAGTCCTGCCGGTCTGGCGAATAACCAGCTTCAGCTCATTCTCACCGTGGCTTCCCATGAATGCGAGGAACTGTCCACCGTGTGGCTGGATGAAGAGGAGCTTCCCACCTTCACGGATCCCACTCCTATCGGAACCCGGTGGCAAGGTGGGGCCGCTTTTTATCGGTCTACCGGAACCACGGCGGACGATGATGCCCTGGGAACTGGTCTCCGTTCCCAGGCCCCTTCCACTAAATGGAGTACGGGGCACAGGCAAACAGGCCATGCGAAAATTGCTGCCGTCTTCTTTTGGAATCCTGTAGGCGTTATCCCCCAGGGGAAAGATCTTTTTCCGGGTTCTCTCCCGAAGGTAAATGTCCTCGTGAAAGGCCGGAAGGTATATGATCCCCGGAACGGGGCGCATGATTATGATGACCCCTCCACCTGGGAATGGAGCGATAACGCGGCTCTCTGTTTGTTGGACTATCTCGCCGGATATCAACTGAACTCAGACGGGACAACCCGGGTCCCGGTCGGTCTGGGCGAAAACCTGGCCGGGATCGATACGGCTTCATTCATCGCGGCGGCGAATGTATGCGATGAAACGGTTCCCCTTCAAGCTGGCGGGACGGAAGCCCGGTATACCTGCAACGGTACAATCTCCACCAGTGAAGAACCGAAGAGTATAATCCAAAAGCTCCTTACGGCCATGAATGGGAAGCTGATTCGTACTGGTGGAGAATGGCGCGTCCTGGCCGCGTCCTACGTCACGCCCACAATTACACTCACGGAAGATGATCTGGAAGGTCCGGTGAAAGTGACTTCCCGTCTGGGCCGGAGGGAACTGTTCAACTCCGTTAAAGGCGTTTACGTAAGCCCGGACCAGGATTGGCAACCGACAGACCTCCCGCCCCTGGAATCAGCCACCTTTATATCAGAGGATCAGGGCGAACAGATATGGAAAGACGTGGTTCTTCCATTCACCACCAGCGCCAGCATGGCCCAGCGAATCATGAAAATAGATCTTCTAGCTGCCCGCCAACAAATATCCGTTGGACTGGCATGTAAGTTAACAGCGTTTCGCGTATTGTGTGGCGATACGATAATGTTGACGCTCCCGCGCTTCGGGTGGACCAGCAAAGTATTCGAAGTGAAAGATTGGAAGTTCTCTGTTAGGGAAGGAGATACGCCCCGTTTAGGCGTGGACCTGATCCTTCGGGAAACGGCGTCCGCTGTGTATGAATGGGATTCCAGTGAGGAAGATCCCGTGGACCCGGCGCCGGATACCGATTTCCCTGACGCCGCGAACGTCCAGCCCCCTACGAATCTAATCGTGACGGAGGGCCTGTACGTCACAGCGGACGGCGTGGCCGTGAAAGCGAAAGCCGTCCTGAACTGGACCGAATCGCTGGATGCTTTTCTGGATGAATATCAGGTGGAGTTCAAGCTCTCCACGGATTCTATCTGGTCCGTGGCTGGCAGAACTGACACCGAAACATTCGAAGTACTGGACATGGTGGCCGGCACCTATGATTTCCGGGTAAAAGCCCTTAACGTCTTAGGTGTTTCCAGTGACTATGTGGTAGCTTCGAATGTTCAGATTCTAGGTTTGACAACGCCACCAGGGGATCCCAGCGGATTGACGATTCAGAAGATGGGGGGTCTGGCCGTTCTCCAGTGGACGCAAGCCACGGACCTGGACGTTCGTGTGGGTGGAAATTGCCTTTTCCGTCATTCGCCTGACACGGCCACGCCAGACTGGAATGAATCCGTGACAATCGGGGAGGCTCTTCCCGGGACGGCCACCCTAGCAATCCTCCCCCTGAAGCCGGGGACGTACTTCCTGAAGTTTGAAGATTCCAGCGGGAATCAATCGGCCAGCGCGGCCACCGTAGAATCGGACGCGGCCACCGTTCTGGAATATGGGAATCTGAGCCAGATTGACGAACATCCCACGTTTCTTGGAACACATAACGGAACCGTGGGAGTGGACGGTGTTCTGAAATTGGCGGGGGAAACGTTATGGGATGACTTCCCGGATGTGGACGCCGTCGTTGATGTGGATGGTGAAGGCGGAATCAAGTCTTCAGGGACTTACGGCTTCGCCACAAATCTGGACCTGGGAAGCGTAACGCGCGTCCGCCTTCGTTCCGTGGTAGCCGTTGTTATAGAAAATCAACTCGACCTTATAGATAGTAGGACGGCCCTGGTGGACACGTGGCAAGATTGGGATGGTCTGTTGGACGCGGCTATAGGAATGGATGCCCAGGTGTGGGTTCGGGCTACGAATGACAACCCAGGCGGTAGCCCCACCTGGACAGCCTATGAAAGATTGGATTCAGCGGAGTTTGAAAATCGCGCATTCGAATTTCAATGCCGGCTAACCTCTGGCGATCCGGCGTATAATATACTAGTGAACACTCTCAGCATATTGAAGACGGAGCTGGTCTGATGGCGCAACATGATTATGATATAGCGAACGGCACCGGGGCGGCCGTTCGCGCGGATCTGAACAATGTCCTGGACGCAATAGTGTCTCTGAATTCTGGGGCCACAGCCCCCACCACAACGTTCGCCTATATGCTGTGGTATGACACTACTGCGGATGAACTGAAACTCCGTGACGGGTCGAACACTAACTGGATCACGGTTGCAAAGTTCACCACCACGGAGGGCTGGGTCTATTCCCGGGGCGTCCCTTTGGACGTGGAAGAAGTTCAGTTTTCCGCGAATGATGCTACCCCGGACGTATCCGGCGGGATTCGTTTTGTGACGAACAATTCCATCGGTACGATCATTTCGAATTTTGATGGAACACCACAAGCCGGGTGGAGGATTTTAGTCCGTTGTGGTGACGTGAACACATTCATTTCCAGCGCATTGACGCGGACGGGAATGCAAATTACCTTACAGGTGGATGACGTTTTAGAGTTCGAATACGACGGAGCCGCCTGGAATCAAGTAGGTGGGACGGTAGGAATGGGCGTCTTCGTTCCCCTTGCTGATCCGGATCAAATTGGGGACTGGATTAGCAGTTCCACAACCTCCTGGACCGATGTCACAACCAACGATGACGGAGTGAGGTATGGCGCGAACGCTGTGATGGTGCGGACGTTCATGAATCGGTCCTCCGGCTTCAATCAATTAAAAGTACGAAAGAACGGGGAGACGACGGACGATAACGGGGACTTTGTTTCTCAATCGCCTTCCACCGGTTTTGCAGACTCAAAAACCTTCGTGGTGGGCTTGGACAATAACGCGGTCTTCGAAGCGAGATTTACAAGTTCCTGGACGGCGACCACGAACGAAGCCTATGTGATTGGATATTGGATCTGAGGTAAACATGGCAAACGGCGGATTCAGAAGAGCATTAAAGATTGAATCGGGTGTGGTGGTAGATCAAAGGCCTCCGGGCCATCCGGATGCTACGGGGCCAAAATGGAAAGAAACGGATATTCCCGCGAATCTCTCTGCGAATCTGAATCGTCTCATGCGCGCTGGTGCACTTACAATGCCGGCGGACACGTTAACAGTAGCCGCAAACTGGCAAGACCTGGTGAATGACAAAGAGAAGTGGACGCCGGGCGAAGAGGCGATTCTGATTCGAGCCACGAAGAACCGTCTGGCCTTCACCCAGGCGGAACTGGACCAGGCGAAGCAAGAACTGGAAAATGAGCACTAACCATGCAAGTTATCTTCCCGGGCGGTGGAGGTGGGGGCGCGGTAGACCTCCAGACGGCGTATGATTTGAGCTCCGCGCCGATCCTCGTCCTGGCGAGCTCGCCGGGGCCCTTCACGATCCGGGACGCGGCCACGCCCCTGTCCGAAGCCTTCCGGGTGGAGACGAACGCGGCTGCCCTCCTCTTCCGTGTCACGGCTTCCGCCGTGGAGTTCGGCCAGAACTTGGACCTGAACGGGAACCAGATCACCGAAGCCACGGAGATCCGGGGAGCTGGGGACATCACGATCCGGCCGAACGGGGACACGGACGATGGTCTGGTCATTCGAACGGCCACGAATGAACAGGCGCTCCTTCCGGAGGACGATTCACGTGGTTTGTACTTCGGAGGATCCGCTGGCCTGGCGGCCGCCATCGCCGTGAACTGTCTGGACTCTCGTGGATGCCTGGAATTGCTCCCCCTGGGGAATGCCGGTTCTCCGCTCACCAGCGCCCCGGCGAATCCCGGAATCATAGCCTGGAACGGTATCTACGAAACGAACTTCGTCAATAACAATTTTGGCGGAGTGCTGAACGTCAACGGGACCTATCGGAATCAACAAAACGGATTCCCTTTCAACCATGGATTGATCTTCAATCATGCAATCACGTATGAGAATCTGAGCGGAGCGGCCGCGAACTTCGGCCCGATCTTCACCCTGGTGGATCAGCCCCTGGTCAGGAGCACCGGCGGAGCCCGGACGATCTCACAGCATAACAGTGTAAGGGCGCAACCCAAGTATGGGCCCCACACGGGAGGCGGAACGCTCACCCTTTCGAATGAGTGGTTATTCTACTGCGGTGGCCAGATCGGGGCCGGAACCACGGTAACACAGTGGACATGCTTCTATGTGGGGCCGCCCACGAATGCCGGCACCCTCACGGCCTGGACCGGAATCGACTTTCCAGCGCATTCCATCGGAACCACGCGAATCGGAATCCGCTCCGCCCTGGCTTCCCCAGCCACCTTCATTTCCCACACGGGGACGGCGGCCGCGCGCTTCGGGGGAGAGGTGGAGATAAATGGGGCTTTAAACCATGATGGTTCTACCCTGGGATTCTACGGGGCCGCACCAGTGGCACAGTCCGCAGCATACACCGCTTCGAATGTGACCACGGATCGGACCTATGACGCGAACGCCACCACGCTGAACGAACTGGCGGACGTCCTGGGGACTTTGATCCGGGATCTTCAGGGAATGGGGCTCATCGGATGACAGCTCTAGGCGCGATCCTTTCCACCAGGGACGTCCTGGCCGTGGACGATCATGACCTGGGTGAGGCCACCGGACAGTCCACCACGTCCGCCACGCTGGAAGACATCACCGGGACGTCCGTCTCCGTCACCCTGGACGGGACGGGCTCGATCCTGGCATGCATGACGGTGGAGACGTCCACCATGGGCGGGAGCCCGGCCACCGGAGCCTGGGCGATCTCGATAAATTCCGTAGACGGTCAGGAGATCGCGCGCTATCTTTCAGGGACGAATGACACGGAAAGCGTTACCGTGCAAGCCCGGGTCACCGGCCTGGGAGCTGGGACGTATACCGTGGTGGAGCGTCATCGACGTATCTCTGGGGCCTCCACCGTGAACAGTGACGTGGCACAGGTCATGGCCGTGGCCGTGGCTGCTTAGGAGGAACAGGTGGCCGATCAGCTTACACTGGACCCGGGCCCGGAGCCCCTGGCCGTGGCTCTCACGATCTCCACGAAGCATGAACCCTACGTTCAGGAGCTATTCGCCCAGGAAGCCTTGAAGGGGGAAACGGTGGAACGGTGGATCCTTCGAACCCTCATTACACGCGCCATCCAGGCTCGATCCGCGAAGATCCGGAAGGGACTCCTGGATGAGTACCAGGAGCATTGCGCGGAGAAAGCGGCCGCCCTGGGCGTGGAAGCGGATCTGATCCTGGAGGATCTTCTATGATCGCTGAGCCTGTTTTCCTGGTGGGCCAGAACTTCCTGGAGGAGATCCGGACGAAGCTGGGGAAACTTCCTTTTGACGAGGTGGCCCAGACCTTGAACCGATTCCGCGCGCTCCGGCCATTGGACCCGAAGCTGGTGGAGGGATTGACGCATGGCAACAATAACGCGGATCATAGCGTTCCCGTTCAAGGATAGGGGAGCAATCGCCACGGGGCTCTCCCCTACGCTGGACGCGTGGCGCCTGGACACGGGCGCCCAGGTTCTAGCGGCCGTGGCCATGACGGAGATCGGAACCACCGGAATCTACACTTACTCATGGGGCGCCTTCGATACCACCCTCCCCTACATGTTCCGGGCGGACGGTGGGGCAACGTTGAAGAACGCGGACCGATACCTGGAAGCGGCGAACGAAGCCGAAGCGGCCGAAGAGATCACGGACCAGACGGACGTCCAGCTCTCCGCCGGCCACGGGGCCGGGAGCTGGGCCACGGCCACCGGCTTCGCCACACCCGGGGACGCCATGGACCTGGTGACGGATGCCGTGGACGCGGCCGCCGTGGCCACC
>JAOZOT010000003.1:22104-40782 GCA_029933115.1 Anaerolineae bacterium
GAGATCCTGACGGACGCCACGCCCTTCGCCGGCGCGAACATTGACGCGGCCATCACCTCCCGCCCCACGGCGGCCCAGGTGGACACCCAGCTTTCCGGAACTCATGGCGCCGGCTCCTGGGCCACGGCCACTGGCTTCGCCGTTCCGGGTGACGCCATGGACCTGGTGACGGATGCCGTGGACGCGGACGCCCTGGCCGCTTCGGGTCTGGCGGAGATCGATTCCCAGCTCACCGGCACCCATGGCGCCGGCTCCTGGGTGGGCGTCTCCGGTGAGGCCCGGAACTTCCTGGAGGCGGAGCTCTCCGTGGATACTGCATTCGAAACGGAACTATCCCTCTCACAAGCCGCCTTCGAGGTGGAGCTGGTGGACGATTAGGAGCATGGCATGTCGACTCTCGATGAATCGGAAGTCCTGACGATTCCCGTAACACGGGACACAGATTATGAGTTCAAGCTGGTGGCGAAGAACTCGACCACGAAGGAGCCTGAAGACATTTCGGACGCCCAGGAGATCACGTTCCTGTTCAGGGACGATGAATCGGACGGCGTGGGGGCGTCTTCGAATGTGGTTTCTGCCCTCCACAACCTGGGATCCACGGCGGCCTACGTGGACACGGGTGGAGAGACCCTGGACTTCGCGGCCACCGGGAACACCATCACGCGAAGCGCCGGGGATTGGACCGTGGACAACTTCACCGCTGGCCAGCGGATCCGGGTGGAAGGCTCCGCTTCGAATGACGGGTGTTACAAGGTCGCCAGCGTGGCCGCCCTGGTGCTCACCCTGGAGACCACGGACCCGGATGGCCTGGCCACGGCGAAGACGGTCACGGATGAGACTGGCCTGGCCGGCTCCGCCGCAACGATCACAGCCCCGGAGCTGGCGGCCGCCGATCTCCGGAAGGGCGTCATCACCGTGACGGGGCCGCCCTCGGACCTGTCCGGGAAGGACCTGGGGACCCTCTTCGGCTCCGCCCGGATCCTTCGAGGAGCCGGCACCACCCAGCAAGCGCCCAGGCGCTCCGCCCGAATCCGATTGGAGTCCTGACCATGCCACAGGCGCCAGCCCCCACTCTCGTCTCCGTCGTCCAGACGTGGCTCCCGATTCTCACTCAGGGGGGCTTCGCCGTGGTCTCCATCGTTCTTTGTTTCGTGGCCCGCGCCATGTGGAATCGGATCGTCCTCCTGGAGAAGGACAAAGAGACGATCTTGAAACAGTCCATTGAAGATGCGCGTAAGGAAGCGGAGGCTTCCCAGGATTTACTCCGTGAGGTGGTGGAGGAACAGACGAAGGGGCGCCGGGTAATGGAGCGCCTGGAACGTAAACTAGCCAGGGAGGAGACGCCATGACCTTGCTCGAAGTGTTCATGGGCCCGTCCGAATCCCAGGAGGAACGATCCCAGAAGGAAAAGCTCCGGAGGGCCAGGAAAGACCGGGCGGACGCGAAGGGGACTCTCCTCCGGGTCTTGAAGGAGTGCCAGGAGGATTCCACGAAGCTGGCGACGAAGCTAGCCCAGGCCGTGAGGAAAGCCGAAGACCTGGACGATTCATCCACGGAGATCCCGAAGCCCGAAGAGGACGGTGGAGAGTGAACCAGCGGGAGCGCGCCCTGGTGGAGACGCTGAAAGAGCCGGCGAAGTCCATCGTCTTCGAGGCGTTTAAACGCTTCGATGAGAGCCTGGACGGCCATCGCTTCCGGCTCTCCCTCCCCGGCCGCCACCCGTGTTTCCGGACGCGCGCCCAGCAACACGCTATCTGGATGAAGGGGCGCCAGGAGGTGGCAACGCTCACGGGGCCCGTGTACCATGTGAGGGGCAAGGTCCGGACGTATTGCGACGGGTTCGAGAAACGGAGCCGGCACCAGTCCGGCCTGGCCGTGGACATCGGATTCCGGGACACCTGGAGCGGGAAGTTCACCTGGTACGTGGACGGCTCCGCCCGGGAGCCCCACGAACTCTTCCGCCAGCTCGTGGCCTTCCTGGAGGAAGCCGGCTTCGAATGGGCCGGCCGGTGGAAGGATCCCTGGGACTGGCATCACTTCGAGATCAGGGAGGACGCATGAAGATCGGGCCCCGGTATTACGAATCGCTGAAAGGCATGGACCTGGAGGAGATTCAGGCCGTGGAGCTGGGCCCCCAGGGCTTCCAGCACGAAGCCGGATTCCGCATGGTGGAGGACGCCATGGGGGATGATGGCCTGGAGCTCCCGGCCGTGGTGGTCATCCCCGTGTTCGCCATCCTTTGCGCCAGCGATCAACATCACGTGCCGCAATACAGATACGTGAGCCCTTACGAGCTCGCGCGCGGCCGCCTGGAGGTGGCGGATCGGATCTATGCCGTCCGGATCGACGTGGCGGACCAGGATCTCTCCGAGCTCGTGGTGGGGCGCCGGGACGACCTACGTGAAGAGGCCCGGGACAATGCCCCGGACCTCATCGTGGAACGCGTGGCCCGCTTCATCGTGAAGGCGGCCCGTGGTCCATTCGAACGGGTGGCCGGCCTAGCTGCCCGGCTCCCCGGTCTCATCGGGAGAGCCCTCGGAATCGACTAGTCCGAAGGCGGCCCGAATCCGCCTCTCTGAGAACGCCAGGAGGGCTTCCTGGCGTTCTCTCAATTTCTCCGCCTCATCACCCAGGGCTTCCCGTGCCGTGGCCAGGGCGGCCGCCTCACGCTCCCGGGTGATCTGGAGGAAGTGACCCAGGAGCGTCCCCATGATCTCCTGGGTGTCTAGCGCCTGGGCCAGCGTGCCCAGGGCCTCCAGGATGAAGTCATGTTCGATGGCCATGAGCGCATTCGACATGGCCGCCTCCTGGCCGAATTTCTCCGCCACCTCCTGGGCACGATCTAGGTTCTGTTCCGCTTCGTTCATATCTCTCCGTTCAGCGCCTTCCGGGCACAGGATTCACAGCACCCATGCGTGATCTCCTCTGTGCCCAGCACGTTCTTACAGTAGTAGCATTGACGGACCGTGTTCTTCCCGGCCGCCACGCCGGTCTCCACGTGCCGCTTCCACGTGCCGAAGGCCATGGCCGCGTCGTTTAAACAGTCCATGGCCGCCTGATCTTCGCCGGGGACAATGACGGCACCCACCCAGGTGCCATCCACCCCGTATAGGTCCCACCGGGTGGCCTTCACGCTTTCCTCCCATACATGTCGTATCCCCAATTCCGCTTCCTGTCCGCGTCCGTCTGGAAGCCCTTCCCGTTGCACCGGAAACAGATCCCGCCCGGGCCCGTGGGCTTGCCGTTCACCACGTGGGTGATGAACTGGCCCATCCCGGCGCATTCCTTGCACCGCTCCCGGCCCTTCTTCTGGGACTCCTCCTTCGGCTCCTCCTTCGGCTCCGCGCCGGCATCCTTCATATCCTGGACGATCTGGCGGAGGACGGGGAGAGCTTCCTCCAGGGTATCCAGAACTTTTGACGCCTTCGCCACGCTGGTGGGGCCGTCCCTTGTCACCATGACCCGGGCCGCGTCGATCAGGGTCATGGCATACACGGAAAATTCCCGATTCAGCTTGTCCTGGGACTTGTACACGGGGGTCTTCTTCTTCTTCTTCATTCTTCGCTCCTTCCGGGCCCGGAACCGGGCCGTCCTGGGCCGCTCACCCTTCCGCCCGGGCTTCCGGGTGGGCGGCCGGTTGCGTTCGTTAGAATCGATCCTCGTGAGCCGCCAGGCGCTCCCGGCCAGCGGCCAGCATGGTCTCCAGGGCGGCCCGGCGCTTCGGGTCCTTCGCGGCCACCATCTTCGCCTCGATCATCGCGTTCCAGTCCCGGCGCTCCTGGATCGTGGGCTCCGTCCACTCCATCCCGTGGTCCCTGGCGAGCTCCTGAATGGAGGTGGAGCTGGTGAAGGTGTGGCCAATCAGGTTCTCCGCCCGGGCGTACTCCGCCAGAACATTCCGGTTTTCCCGGGCGCTGATGGCCAGATCGCCCTTCGAAGCGAACACGCAAAAGCAGCAAGAGAGCCGGGTCATTCCCGAGGCATAAGCATGGTGCGCCAGGTCCGAAGTCTCACCGGTGCGGATCTCGTTCCAGACGTCCTCCACCGTCCAGTGGAAGATCAGGAGCCAACGGTGAACCGTCTTCGTTTTGTTGGAGGGCTTTTTCTCCGTCTCAAAAGGGTTCTTCTTCGCGCGGGCCGGGCTCTCCTGGGCGCGGATCCCGAGACAAGAGAGGATCCGGACGCCCTTCCCGCCGGTCTCACGGGCCAGCCGGGTGAAGAGCTTGTGAACCTGGGCGGTCTTCTGATCGCTGGTGCAATACCGGTTCTGGCTATCGGGGAACATCCCGCGCTCCACGATCTGGTCCAGGAGATCCTGGTCCCTGTGGACCACCTCGAAGCGGAGCCCGTACCGCTGGGCCTGGGCCCGGGCCAGCTCCTTCGTCCCTTCCCACTCCACCCGGCCCAGATCGGCGTGGACCACCACAACGCGGCCCAGGTCCACGCCCTGGCTCCTGGCCTCGCGAACCACGGCGCCCAGCATTGCCTGGGAGTCTTTCCCGGCGCTGGAGTTCACCACGATCCAGTGGTAACTGGTCAGATCCACCTGGCCCTGGAGCTGGGGACTGGTGGGAACTTCCACCCGGACCGTCCGGTTCGTGACGGTGAGCGCGCCACACTCCAGGCAGAACCCTTCACGGTATCCCAGGGGGTCGCCCACAACGGGGCTTCCCTTCATCAACTCGCCGCATTCGCGGTATTTGATCTTCAGTGTGGTCTGGGGCTTCCGGTCTTCCATCCTGTCTCCCTTCTCTCACCCTAGGGGTGAAACGCCAGGAGGTGGCGAATCGCGTACACTTTTCGGCCTCTGAATCGGCACCACATGCTATGTTAGAAATGAGATCGGCTCCAGGAGCCGGCTTCGGCTCCCGGAGGTGAAGAATCTTCGGTTGACACACAACCGGTCACTTTCTGAGGACGTCCAAGAGCTGGGAGACGGGGATCTCCGGGTGGCCTTGCTCCAGGGCGCGCTCCACCATTCGAGCGATCTTCGAGACCTCCAGCTCCGCCTCCTCCCGGGCAGCCTGGGCCTCCTGGATCCGGGTCATGGGCTTGAAGCATCCTTTCCGCTTCGGCTTGTCCGCCACGGTCCGGGGCGCGTGGAAGCGGTCACACTGGACCAGGCCCCGGCCCACCCGGCGGCCCCTGGAGCACAGTCCGCACCGTTCCCCATGCTTCGCCTGGAGCTCCTGGGGGTCCTCGATCAGGAGGCCTTCCCGGCGGAGCCGGGCCACCTCCTTCCGCGCGGACTCCTCACAGAAGGAGCACCGGCCATGGGTCCCACCGGGGAACCGGGAGAGGTGGACGCCGCACCGGACACAGCAACCCGGGGCGCCGGGCTTCCCGGGCCGGTCCTTCCGGGCGGCCTGGGCGGCCTCCACCGTCCCCAGGAGGTGGTCCGCCTTCCGAAGGAGCTCCGTCTGGTCCTCCTGGGAGCCCTGGGTGGCCTCCTCCGGGCCGTTCTCCTGGTCCGGGGACTCCTGGGCCGGGGCGCTGGCCTCCGTGGCCTGGGAGACGGCCCGGGCTTCGGTGACGTCCGGGGCTGTGGTCGCTTCAGCTTGCCAGTCCTGGAGGTGGGCGAACGTCACGCGCTCCAGCCACTCCGGGCCGAAGTTGTTTCGGACTTGCTGAAGGGCGCCGGGATAGGCGGCCCGAAGCCAGCCCGCGTTCAGCTCCCGCTTCCAGTGGGGGCTGTGCTCCCTGGCGAACTCGATCAGGACCGCCACCTGTTCGTTGTTCGGTCTCTTCGGCGCTTTCCTCTTCTTCTGGGCCGGGGCCGAAACCTCCGTCACGGGAAGGATCTTCCACTCCGAAGCCTGGGCCAGCGTTCGGGCGTGGATCTTGTCCCGGGTGTAGTTCGCGGCCGTCCGCTGGTTCTCGCACTTCCCTAGGATCTGCCACCCGTGTTCCCAGACACCCACCACGGCCCGGGTGATCCCGTTCTTCCGCCTGGACTTGAACTGAACCACCTGTCCGTCCGGCATTTCCACCTGGTACGTCTTCGTCTTCATCGTGATCCCCTTTCTAGGGGCGGCCCCGGTGCGGGACCGCCCCGTTCGGAGTGCTAACCTTCACATGCTGATGATCATGTTCTCGCTGCAACCGGGATCCGGGCACTGGAGGCGGCCACCGGTGGCCAGGATCCACTTCGCCGTGATCCGGAAGGTGAGGCCACAGCACGGGCATTCAGCCTTGATAAGGCGCGTTCCCTGTTTCTTCCTCTTGTTCACGGAGAGCTTCTGGTGGGGGTAATCGCCCATTCGACGAAGGACCGGAGCCGTGGCCGCCTTGAAAGCCTCGCCGGCCGTGGTGGCCGTCATGGGGCCCTCCAGGCCGATCCGCTTGGCAACCCTGGCGAAGGGGGATTTGTGGCCGTTCTCCACTCCCACGTGGGCGTGGATCACCTCGTGGGCCAGGACGTGGCAAACTTCTTCGGCTTCAGAGAGCTCCGGGCTGATGAACATTTCATAGACGCCTCCGGCGCTGGCGCTGGTGTTCCAGCATTGGCTGATGGCGTTCCGGCCGCCCCGGCTCCCCTTCGGGAAGCCACAGGAAACGCGCCAGTCACTCTTCGGCTTGATCTCGAAGAGATCAATCAGTTCCTTCGCCAGCTCCGTCAGGTACTCCTCCCGGGTGGAGAAGTACACCTGGGGCGCCACCGGGGCCTTCGGGGCCTTCGCCCTGGGCTTCGGGGCGCTTCCCCGGATGATCTTCCTGGTCCTCTTCTTCCTGGTCATCTTCCTGACTCCTTTCCCTCTCACCCTAGGAGTGAATCGCCAGGAGATCGCGAATCGCGAACACATGGGAGAGCTGAATCGGAACGTGGTGGCGATTCAGCGGGAAGGTTCCGCTCCTGGAGCCGATCCAGCAAAATAGTTTGAAGATTCTTCGAATGTCCCACACCCGGACGCTTGAACGCTTCATATCGCTGAATCGCTCCTGATAAGTTCGGGCCCCCTTCCGGGGGCCCTGGAGTCTCTTTTTGGTTTGGGCCTTCTCTCCCTGGTGGCCCGTCCGGGGCATTTTTCCTGAGCCGTTCGCCCCTGCTTGCTCTGGAGGAGTCTTCCCCGTCTCCCGGTGTGCGTGGCTGGTGGTGGTGGCTCCTCACCCTAGGAGTGAATCGCCACCACATTCGGAATCGCGAACACATGGGAGAGCTGAATCGGAACGTAGTGGCGTTCTGGCGGAAGAGATTCGCTATTGAAGCGGATCGAGGAAGAAAGTCCGAACTTTTTTCAAGTGACACACAATGGGCAGGAACGAATCGCATTAGGCCCCGATCTCCCGAAGGATCTCCCAGGGGCAAGCGTCCGGAACCACCCATGACAGGTGGCGGAGGTGGAGGAGACGAGGACGAGGCGCCACCTGGGCCGCGTCCTTCCCGTGGATCAGGTACACCCTCCGGCCTACCCGGTACAGGATCCACACATTCCCGCCAGCCTTCAGGCGCCGTTCGATGAACTGGAGCTGGCGTTCCTTCAGGGGCTCACAGATCACCAGGGACGTGTCCGTGGCGGGTTCCCTGGCGGCCTTCAACTCCATCCAGAAGGCCGATCCCCGGATACACCCCTCCACATCCGGGACGCCCTGGGCCACGGAGCTCTCCACCCGTTGAAGGTGAAGGCCCGTCATGCCTTTCACTCCATCCCGAAGCCACTCCCAGGCCTTCTTCTCCGTCATGCCTCTTCCTCCATTTCCATGAACCACTCCGCCACGTCCCTCTTCTTCTCCAGGCACCGGAACATGCCCTCCTCGATGGTGTCCTGGGAGACCAGGAGGACTTCCGCCGTGGCCTCCCCGCCCATGGCCGTGCATCGCTCCCGGGCCTGGTCAAAGGGGATCACGTCCCACGGTGGGGCGTACCAGATCATGGAGCGAGCCCTGGACAGGTCCGCCCCTTCGGCCAGGGAGTCCGGCGTGGACACCAGGACGCCTCCAACCTCCAGCGCGCGATCCACGGCCCGGGCCCGATCCTTGTGGCTCATGCCTCCGTGATGAGCGGCAGCCAGGAGGCCTTCGGCCTGGAGGATCCCAGCCACGCCGTCCACGGTCTCACGGAACGGGGCCCACACGATCACCGGGCCCTGGCTCAGATAGTCCGGAAGGATCTCCCGGAGAGCCTGATCCTTGCCCATCATGGCCGTCTTGCGCGCGTCCGTGTAGTTCGGGGGGTCCGTCTTCTTCGCCTCCTTCATCGCCCGGTCATACACTCGCCGGACCATGGGCGTGATCTCGTGATATTCCCAGGAGGTGACGACGGGCGGAAGATCCTCACAGTCCGCCCGGCGGATCGGTGTCCCCCAGGCCCTCATCCTCTCCCGTATCAGCTCCAGGTTCTTCCACTTCCCTTTGACGGGGCGCCAGTGGTGGCCCACGAGCTCTATCACGGCGTGAGCCTGAAGGAATTCCTTCGCGGTATCGTAGCCCAGGGCGCCCTTCTCTAGAATCTGAAATTGTGAGTATAACCGGCCGGCGCAATTCCCGATCATCGTCCCGGAGAGGATCCTCCGGAAGGGGCAACGCTCCGCCACGGCCCGGATCCGGCGCGTTCCCTTCGTGCCGGCGCCCCCGTAGTGGTGGGATTCATCCACGATCAGCATGGTCCGGTATCGCCGGAAGTAGCGCCGGACGAAGCGCCACACACGAGGAACCAGGAGGGCTTCCCGGTTGATAGACAAGACCGGGAGGCGGCCCCGGTCCGCCGCGCTCCGGAGACGGGCCAGGCTCTCCACCTCCCGCTTCGTCCCGTCCGCCTGGCATATCCAGGAGTGGCTGGTGAAGGGGACGGCACAGTGGCGCGGGAACTCGTCCAGGGCCCATGCGTGGTGGACCCGGGAGGGGGCGACCACCAGAACGGCGTCCAGCTCCGCCCGTTGCCATAGCGCGGCCGCGCTCACCACGGGGACCATGCTCTTCCCCGTTCTCATCTGCCACGGGAGAGCCCTGGCCGGCGCGTTCCAATGGTGAAGGAGCTCCTGGGCCTGGTGGGCGTAGGGTTCCACCATGAGCTCCAGGGCGTCTCCGCTCCCCGTGCGTAGGATCTTCATTCGAACATCCTCTCCATCTGGGCCCAGCGGATCCGGGCCACGGCGATCTGGAACGATTCGTCTTCCATTTCCACACCGATGAACCGGCGCCCTTCGAGGACGGCGGCCATGCCCGTGGTGCCGGAGCCCATGAAGGGATCCAGGACGATCCCGCCCGGCGGCGTGACCAGGCGGACAAGCCAGCGCATGAGCGCCAGGGGCTTCGGCGTGGCGTGGGTGTTCTTCCTCTTCTTCGGCGCCCACCTGGGATCATGCTCCAGGCCTCCCGGGTTCACCCGGTTGAACATGCGCGCTTCGAGCTCGTCCAGGCCGGCCTCCTTCTCCCTCACGCTGGGCTTCGGGCAGTACCGGAACACGGGGAAGGGCGTGGCCTGTTCGCCCAGCTCCCCGGCGCCCCACTCGTCCAGGAGGAGATTCGGGACCCAGCGGCCGCCCGGCGCTTCGTGGCGTGCGTTTAAACACCCTGTACCGGTGGCCTCCACCTGGGCCCGGACGCTGGCCTCCTCGATGGGACGACGGGCCAGCGTGATCGGTTCGTGGGCGGGTTTCAGCAAGGTGACGCGGCCGCCTTCGAGATTCACGGATCCAGACGGGAAGCCTGTCCCGTAGACCCATTGAATGGAATCCCGGATCTCGAATCCGGCATCCTCGATGGCGCTGGTGATTCGGTGGTACTTCCTGGGATGGGTGAAGTTCAAGAGCCAGGAGCCGGGGAGCTGGAGGCGGAGACAGTGGGCCCAGGTGGCCGCCTGGAACGCCACGTCTCCGCCGTCCCACGTCTTGCCCAGGAAGCCCCGGGACTGGCGCGCGAACGGCCCGGTGGAGGACTTCACGGGCGCGGAATTGGCTTTCCCGAACCGGGCTACGATCTTCTTCAGGTGGTAAGGCGCGTCCGTGATCGTGCCGTGGGTGAAGCTCGAAGGGAGACCGGAGAGCCGGCTCTCCATCTTCCCCTGGAGGAGAACCACGCCCTCCCCCAGGTCCACGTCTCCGGCCCAGGGCTCTACCAGGTCCGCAAGGTTCACAGGACACCTACCATCCACAGGAGGAGGATCCCCAGGGGGACACCGATCAGGAGAGCAACCCACAAGGGGCTGGACTCCGCGCGCCTGTTCGTTCCCTCGATCCACCCAGAATAGTGGTCTTCGTGTCTGCTCATTTCCTGTACCGTCTCCCTTCCCAGGCCTCCACCTTCACGGGGAGGCCTTCCGCCCAGGGCGGGATCTGTTCCATTTGATACGTGAGCATTCCGGCCGCGTCGTTGAACTCCTCTGTCACCTCCAGAATCAGTTCGTCATGGCTATGCATCACCACGGCCAGGTCCATGCGCTCCAGGCGAACCATGGCGTCCGCCATCAGGTCCCGGGTGGTGGCCTGGCATACGTTCTCCGTGAGGGATCCGCCGAACGTGGCGATCCTTCCCCATCGATGATCTTTCATCCCGTGATAGCGGAGCTTCCATGCTTCGAATGTATGGGCCTCCCGGATCGTCCCGTCCTGGAGCCTCTTCTCCGGGATCTTCACTGTCTCCTTCTTCACGAAAGGGCGATAGTAGGAGAGGATCCGGCCGGACGGGAGCTGGACGTGGAGAAAGCGGCCCACCTTCTTCCACTTCGTCTTCCGGTATTTGTACTGTTTCCCCGGGTTCTGAACGGCGGCGATGGCGGCCGCTTCCACGCCCTTCCAGTGGGCGCGGATCATCGGAGTTCGTTCGCGATAGATCGCCACGCCACGCTCCGCCAGGGCTTCAGAGATCGCCACGCCCATCCCGGCACAGTAGGACCGGAATCGGCTGGCGCCCATTTGATATCCACACCCTAAGACTAACTGTTTCCCCACGAAGCGGCGGAAGGGATCGCCGGCGTGATATCGCTCCAGAACCTCGTCCGGATCGCATTCGAACACATGCCCGGCCATCCAGCAATACAAGTCCACGCCCTCCCGATAGAGCTCCAGGAGATCGTCCTGGCCGGAGAGCCACGCCACGCCCCGGGCTTCAATCGCGGAATAGTCCGCCACTACCAGCTTCATGCCTGGGGCGGCCACCAGGGCGCCACGGATAACCGTGGATAGTTTGTGGATCGGGTCCGTCCAGAACAGCTCCATGAGCGGAAGCCCGCCCTTCTTCACCGTGTGGATAATCCACTCCTGGTCCTCCTGGCTCACGCCCTTCGTGAGGTTGTGGAGCTGGGCGCCCCGGCCAGCCCAGCGTCCGGTCCGCGCGCCGTGGTACTGGTAGCCAGCGCGAAGGCGGCCGTCCGCGCTGGTGGTCTGGATGAACTTCGCGAACTTCGCCACGGACGTCTTCCCGCCGGCGGTCCGAAGGGAGAGAAGACGCCGGCATTCAGCCGGCATGGGATCCCCATTGTTCTGGGCCTCCGCTTCGTCCCGGGCCAGCGCGTCCCGGACCGTCTCCTTCGTCAGGTCTGGAAGGATCACGCCGCGTTCCTTCAGCCATGCCTTCTGGCACTCCACCTGGGTGAAGCTCTCCACCTCTCCGCCGGTGAGCCTGTGAACCTCATCCTTCAGCTTCACGGCCCGGAGCTTCCCGGCCTGGTCCGCCGCTTCACATAGCTCCAGGTCCACCTGGACGCCGCGAAAGTTCACGGCCTGGTCTACGTGGTAGACCTCCAGCTCCGTGGCGGAGAGGGGCCGAAGGATGCGGGCCAGGCCCATCTCCGTCCGGACATCCTGGGCGCAGTAAGCGAAGAGCTGGCGGAGCTCGTTCGGCCTTTCGTGCCACCGGCTCCAGTCCTTCTTCGTCCTTCTCCTGGGCTGGGTGAGCTTCCGCATGATCCGGGCGCCCCGCTCGTCCTTCCGTTCCGGAAGACCCAGGACACGGCATGCCCCTTCGAGGGAGAGTGGGAGCGCGTGGGCCGCGCACATGGCCATGGTGCATCGCCATTGCGTGGGATCGGGAACCGGCCAGCCCAGCCTGGGACCACACACCAATTCAAACGCGGCCCGTTCGAATGTGGCATTATGGGCCCATAGTTCATCCCCGGCTTCGATGCGTTCAAAAAGCTCCAGGGGAGGCTCCGCGCCCACGAGGAAAGACAGGTCCGGGTGTTTCAGTTCTTCGGGGATCAGCGGAAACCAGGGCCACCACAGGGACACGGGGGCGCCGTCTATGGAGTAGGCCAGACACAGAATCCGGGAGCTGGGATCCTCCAGCCATCGGAAAGCGCCGTGGTTCTTCAGGTTCACGGCGCTCCGGATCTCGAAGTCTAGGTGGACCGGCATGCCTTCTCCTTCGAGATCACGGCCTGGGCCCATAGCTGAATCTGAATCTCCGTCTCCCCTTCTCTCCTCACCCTGGAGCGAAGGATCTTCCCCGTGAATTCATGCTTCACGGTCACTTGCTCATCAGTCCAGAACACGGCCCAGCCCTGGCGGAAGATAGCGAAGGGCATGATTCCTCCTGGAGAAAAAAGGGCCGGAGCCGGCCTGACGTGGGGGGTAACACCAGACCGGCCCGGCCGCGTTCTTACTTGAACAGCTCGTCTTCGTCACCCGGGGCGATCTCGTCCCCGTCTCCGTCTCCGTCGATGTCTTCGATCTCGTCAAAGTCATCTTCCGCCCGGGAGGCGGACCCGAAGGGCGAATCCTCGCGCCCCTTCGCGGGAACGAGCTGGACGTTATTCAGGGCGAAGCTCACGCCGTGGTTCCCCTTCACGTCATAGGCGAAGGCCACACAGGAGACACGAGCCCAGCGTCCGGCATGGGCCACGTTCTCGTCCGTCACGGGTGTTTTGTCTGGGGCCACCACGCCGGGCCGGCGCTTCGAGGAGAAGGAGACCACCGTCCACCCCTCCTCGTATCCGTCCAGGTGGGCCTTCTCCGTTGCGTCCCTGAACGGGTTCCTGGGATTGTAGGGTCTCTTCGCCGGCCAGGAGGCCTTCTGGATCTTCGCCGCTTCGTTCGCGGCTTTCTTCATTTCACTGAGATCCGTCCCTGGAGGGAAGAGGAGCGCCGTCGAATACTTCTCCGCGCTTCCTTCGTAGCCTCTGGCCTCGAAGAGGTGAGGGAAGGACAAGCGTCCCTCTGGCGTGATAACCTTCTTTGATCGGGCTTTTTCTGCCATTTCGATTCTCCGTTTCATCGGTTCATTCGAAAAAGTCCAGCGCCGTGAACTCATCTTCTGGTACGTCCGGCGCGTCATTCGGTCCTATTGCTTCGCCGGGCTGGTCCTCTCTGACCACCCGGGGCTTTCCGGGAAGTTTCTCCCAGAACTCCTTCAAGCCGTCTTTCGCTTCCTTCTTCTCTTCTTTGGGGAGCTTCAACGCGGAGAGCTGGCGCTCCGCTTCGGCAGGGGATATGATCTTCCGGTTCCAGCACCGATCATAGATCACGCCCCACGCTTCCAGGAATTGGGCCACCTCGTCCGGCTCTCCCTTCCACCTCCTTCTAGCCATTCCCCTGATCCGTTTCCATCCCGGGAGCTCTTCGCCGGCGGCCAGGCGCCGGTGGGCTTCCACTTTCACGGCATTCAGATATTGAACCACGAAGTCCTTTGCCTTCAGGATCGTGGACAGGGTTCCAGGATCCAGGGGGACGAACGTCTTCGGGTCCCACTCCGGATCCACCCGGGAGAACTCCACGGCCGCGTCCTCCTGGGCTTTCTCCATCGCTTCCGGACACACGGCCAGGGCCGCGCACCATCGGCACCAGGCGCCGGCCTTGCGGGCCGCTCCGGGTTTTCTCGTGGCGTCCACGGCCGGGCCTAGCTCCTGAGTGGCCCATGCCAGGAGAGCATCCTTCGTCATGGTGTCCGTTCGAATGCGGCCCTCCGGGTGCTCCGCCCTGGGCTGGACTATGGTCATGACCACCTTCGCGGCGGACTCACACCGATACGCCCAGGCCGGTCCCAGGGCATAATACCGAAGCTGGGTGTTCCCCTTCGCCGTGACGGCGTGGCCCTTCCCGTGTTTGTAGTCAATGACCCAGATCGTGTATCCGTCGTATATCACCAGATCAGCGGTCCCATACATGCCCTCTCTGAGCCAGGACAGGTCCACCTTATACTCGACGGAGAAGAAGGGGCGCGTGGCGCATTGCTCATGCTCCAGGACCCTCCGAACGTGATCCAGATACACCTGGACGGCGCCAGCCATTTCCTCGTTCACCACGAAGACGCGGCCATTCACCTCGATCTGGTGGCCCAGCCATTCGCGGGCATCACCACCACAGATCAGACAGGACTCCGCCAGCTCGTGGGCGGCCGTCCCTTCGTCAGCATACACGGAGGAGGAACCACCCCGGCCACTCTGAGCCAGGACGGAGCCGGGGCAATTCATCCACCTCTGAGAAGAGGACGCGCCCACATCCGAATGTGGGTGGCCGCTCACTTGAACATGTCCTCTCCACCGGCGTCCTCCTGGGGCGCCTGGGTGCCCAGCTCCTTTGCACACAGGGCGATGAGATCCTGGAGATTCTTCTCCGTCTCCGCGTCGTCCTTCCCCGTGAGATCCGAGACACACCCGGCCCCGTTGAAGTTCGAAGAGAGTAGTTCCTTCGTCTTCGGCTTGCCGATCTTCTGGAACACCTTCCGGAGCTCATCCATGGCCTTCTTCGCCAAGGCCTTCAGGGCCTCCTCCTCTTCCTTCTTCTTCTTCTTCCCCTTTGCCTTCGGCTTCGGCTTCGGCTTGTCCTTCAGGGGATCAGCGGGAGGCGCGCTGGATTCCTTCTCAAGTTCAACCACGGTAGACTGGATTTTCACAACCTCTTCCAGTCTCTCCACGCTGGTCTCCCAGCGTAATAGAAGGCTTTCCAGCGTCTTCTGGGTTCCCTTCTCTAGGGTGACTGTCAGTTCCACTCTTCGCCCGTCCTTTCACGTTTCGCGTTTCTTGTTTCACCGGGACGTTCGCCCGGGAATGTCTCTGTGACAGTGGTCCCTCACCGATGAGAGACGGGGGTCCGGCCGGACATTCCCCGGGGGCCACTCCCCCACGGTCTGGAGGAGTGTAGACGATCATGGGCTAGACTGTCAAGGGGCCATGTGCTACAATCGTGCGACGGAAGGAGCGAGCCCATGACCATCGAACGATTGACGCCCCCCATCGGTTTCCGGCTCTCCCGCCGGAATGTCCGATTCCTTGCGCGCAAGGCCCGGCGACGGTTCCGGGGGAACACATCCCTGGCCCTTCGGACGATCATCGACGAAGCGGAGAAGAGAGACGCAAAACGGAGGAAGCGCGAACGGGGAAGATGACATGCGGGATATCTGGCTGGAGCCGTATCAGCGATGCGGGTTCACTCTCATCCCGCTGGTGACTCCGGAGAACGGCGGGAAGCGGCCACTCTTCGCCGGGTGGCGAAAGGACACCTACACCACGGCCCAGGTCCAACTCCTATTCGAGCAAGGCCATAACCTGGGCGTGAGACTTGAGGACACGGACCTGGTAGTGGACGTGGATCCGAGGAACTACGAAGAGGGAGACAGCCTGGAGGCCCTGGAGGAGGAGCTGGGAATCCAGATCCAGGACGCGCCCCACGTGGAGACGGGAGGCGGAGGCCTTCATTATTATCTACGTAAGCCCGCGAACGTGCCGGTGGTGGATAGCTTGCCAGCGTTCCCCGGCGTGGAGTTCAAGACCCTGGGCCGCCAGGTGGTGGCCGCCGGATCGGTCCACCCTTCGGGCCGTGTGTACGCCTGGGGGATCGGCTCCCCTGAGCTGGAGGAAGCGCCCCAGGTGCCGGAGCGCCTTCTCTCCCTGATCCGCCGGCCGCCTCCCCGGGAGGTGGAAGGGTGCGGAGCTCTCACGCCGGAGGAGGTGGCCATGTGCCTGGGCCAGCTCGACGTGGAAGAGTTCGGCAACCATGACAAATGGCTTCAGCTCATGATGAGCTGCCACCACGCCAGCGGAGGTGAAGCGCGGTATGAGTTCGTGGAATGGTCCACCTCCGATCCGCGTTACACCAACCACGCCTGGAGCATCGGCCGGCGCTGGGACTCCCTGAGCGTGGAGCGATCCGGGCCCGTAGTCACGGCCGGGACGCTGTTTAAACACGTTCTAGCGGCCGGCGGAGAGCTCCCAGAAGGTCGGGCGGAAGATGACTTTGAAACCCTGGAGGAAGGGGAGGGAGAAGTCCCGGCCGGGGATCGTCTCCTCCTTCTCATGAATGGAAGGTACGCCGTGGTGAATGACGGCGGCCGCTTCCGGGTGTACTCGCGAACGCTGGACCCGATCCACGGCGGCCGGACCTGGAGCTCCAGCTCCCGGAAGGACTTCGAGGATCTATGCTCGAATTGGCGGGCCCAGGTGAAGGGGGACGTGGTTCCCGTGGCCCGGTGGTGGCTGAACCACAAGGAACGGCGCCAGTATGACGGCGTGACGTTCGATCCTGAGCGTGAGCACCGGGGCATGCTGAACCTGTGGACGGGCTGGGCCATCGAGCCCAGGAAGGCCCCCTGGGGGCTCCTGGAGGAGCTGATCCGCGTCACTCTGTGCGATGGCAACGAAGCCATGGGGGACTACTTCCTGAACTGGATGGCCCACATGGTCCAGCGTCCCAGCTCCCCGGCGGAGGTGGCCCTGGTCCTCCAGGGACGCAAGGGAACGGGGAAGGGAACCCTGGGCCGGGCTTGCATGGGCCTGGTGGGCCGCCACGGGCACCAGGTGACGCACCGGGGCCACCTGGTGGGCCGCTTCAATCGCCATCTTCGGGAGTGCCTGTTCCTGTTCCTGGATGAAGCCTTCTGGGCCGGAGATCACGCCGGGGAGAGCGTCCTGAAGGGCCTAATCACGGAACCCTGGGCCCTGTACGAAGGCAAGGGCGTGGACTCCGTGATGGGCCCGAACCGGGTCCACATTCTCATGGCCGCGAATAGCGCATGGGTGGTGCCGGCCGGGATGGACGGGGAGAGACGGTTCGCCGTGGCCGCCGTGAGCGAGGAGACGCCCCCTAGGGAGTTTTTCGACGCATGCCACGAGGAGCTGGAAGCGGGAGGCCTTCAGGGCCTCCTGTACGATCTCCAGCGCCGGGACATCTCCGGGTGGCATCCACGGGACGAAGTTCCCATGACGCGGGCCCTGGTGGAACAGAAACTCCACTCCCTGGACGAGGTGGGGGAGTGGTGGTATCAGCTCCTTCTGGACGGAGCCCTCCCAGGCAACCGGGGAGACTGGAACGGCTCGCCGGTGCTCGTCTACCAGGAAGAGCTCCGGGCCAGCCTCCGGGACACGTGCCGGGCCCTGGGGGCCTCGAAGAGGAGCCTAGAGACGAAGCTGGCCCTGGCGCTGAAGCGATGGGCCCCAGGAGCGAAGGCCTTCCGCGCCGTGGTGCCGGACGGGGAACTGATCGAGACGGACGGCCGTGGAAGGGCCAGGGCGTACCAGCTCCCGCTCCTGGAGGAATGCCGGCGCGTCTTCTCCCGGGAGCTGGGGATGGAGGTGGACTGGTGATTCCCCAACCTCCCCAACCCCTGATTCCATGGTTGGGGCAAGTCAAACGCGCTATTGAGGCGGGAATCCCCAACCTTTGGACCTCCCCAACCTTTCAGGCGATTCCTCCGGGCGTGCGCGTTAACACGTATACATGCACACATGAACGAATCCCCTTAAAGGTTGGGGAGGTTGGGGAATCACCTTCTAAGCCCTTCTATGAGCGGAATTCGATTCCCCAACCCCTTCGAAAAAGGTTGGGGCATGGTTGGGGAGGTTGGGGAATCTATGCCACGTAGAGCTCCGCGCCCCTGTGGAAAGCCGGGTTGTCCCAGGCTCACCCGGGAGAAGAGGCGCCTGTGTACGGAACACCTTCGGGAGTGGGAAGCCAGGAGGGCGGCCGCCCTGGCGGAGCGCCGGAAGAGATACGACGCGAAGCGGCCCAGCGCCCACAAGCGTGGCTATGGGAGGCGCTGGCGCAAGCTCCGGGACATGGTTCTGGCCCGCTCCCCCGTGTGTGAGTGTGGGGCCCTGGCCACGGAGGTGGACCACAAGGTGGCCCGCGCGAAGGGCGGGACGGACGAGTGGGATAACCTGGTGGCCATGTGCAAGTCCTGTCATTCGAAGAAGACGAGGAGGGAAGATGGATCATTGTCCCATGTGTAGAGAGGTGGCCACGTTTGTCAGTGAGTGGACCCGCATGCACAGGACTGGGGATGGCTTGATACTGGCGCGCTATGTACGTGAGGCGCTAGAGAGGGGAGGGGGGTCTCTCGATTCTCCCGTCACAGCAAAGAGGGAGGGCCCCCTTGTCCCTGATCCTGGCGGGGAGGATCTGATCCTCGCCCTGGTAACGGACGATCTCCACGGGTGTCCTACGAACGTAGGAAGGGGAGGGGGTTCCGATCCTTTCGACGAATCCTGAATCAAGGGGGTGGCACATGGGAGGGTCAGGTGGAGGGCCACGTGGCCACCGCGTGGAAGCCTGGCCTGGTGCCACATTGCGACACTGACCGGGCATGGGTCACGTGGTCACACCCCCCTGTGTATCCCGCTCCTGGTGCAGCTTCCCTGAACCACTCTAGGAGCGGGTTTCCAGGACACCCCTCCGGGATCCACTCTGACGGGGGTACACAGCGACAGAAGGGCCCGAGTTCCGCTCTAGGAGCGGGACACAGGGAGGGGCTTTCGGTTTGTGGGGGCGACCGACAGGAGACCGACGGCGAGCCAGCCGAAGGCAAAAAAGT
>JAOZOT010000397.1 GCA_029933115.1 Anaerolineae bacterium
TATGGATGCCAATGATCCAACCCGAGTAACTACCCAGACCATGGTATGAAGCCCCTGTCGCAGGCGGGGGTGAGATCACAGCTATGCCGGGTTACCGGGTGCGAGTAGAAGCGTGGGCCGGCTATCACCGACCCCCCGCTTCGCAGGGGGCTTGAAATCAACCATGCCTGGGTAGTTACCAATCCGATTTGCTTTGGACTCTGGCGTCCTTCTGAATTCGAGAAAGGGGGTGAGAGAAGGGATCAACTGTTGGATAGCAACGTCAGGATGCTCAGGTGAGCATCGCCCAGCACATCAAGAGTTTAAGGAGGAGATTTAGAAATGAAAAGGCTAATCTACTTAGCGGTTATCATGGCCGTCGTACTCAGTTTCATAGCTGCCTGCGGCCCTACCCCTACCCCACAGGTGATCAAAGAGACGGTGGTGGTTGAGAAGGAAGTGCCGGTCGAGGTCACCAAGGTCGTCGAGGTCGAGGTCACCAAGGTCGTCGAGGTCACACCCGCGCCTGCGGATTACGGCAAGGTCACCTTCATCTCCACTCAATGCGTCCCGGTAGAGGAGGCGGAGAAGATGCGGGGTGTTATCTTGGCCGACTTCCCTGGCCAGGTGGAATTCGTCCCCGCCGACTACGCCACCTTCGAGGACACGGTACTCGCCGAGGTGAAAGCGGGCAAGGGCACTATAGACGTGATAGGCGCGCTGCATGGTCAGTACCCAACCCTGCTGGCTGCCGATGCATTGCAGGACGTCTCGCCTTTGCTGGATGAGGTGAAGGACCGGGGTATTCCCGAGGCCTACATGGAACTTGGCAAGTTGGGCACCGACACCCAGTACTTCATCCCGTGGATGCAGGCCACTTACATCGTTGCTGCCAACAAGCAGGCTCTGGATTACTTGCCCGCAGGGGCCGACCCCGAATCCTTGACCTGGGAGCAATACCGCGACTGGGCCAAGAACATTTACGAGGCCACCGGCGAGAAGAAGGTCGGTTTCCCCGTCAATGGGCTGTTGCACCGCTTCCTAGAAGGCTATATCTATCCATCCTACACTGGCGGGATGGTGACCACCTTTAAGAGCTCCGAAGCGGTAGAGATGTGGGAATTCGTAAAGGACCTGTGGCAGTACATCCACCCCGAATCAATGTCCTACGAGTTCATGCAGGAGCCCCTGATGTCCGAGGAGGTCTGGGTGGCGTGGGATCACACCGCTCGCCTGATCAATGCTTTCAAGGAGCGGCCAGACGACTTCGTGGCGCTGCCGTCGCCTTCCGGTCCTAAGGGGCTGGGCTTCATGCCGGTCATCGTTGGCCTGGCTATGCCGGTGACTGCCCCCAATCCGGAGGGAGGCAAGGCGCTTATCGAGTACATGACTAGGCCCGAGACCCAGATCACCACACTGCGCGAGGTTGGCTTCTTCCCGGCGATCAAGGTTGATTTCCCGGGCTACGTCGCGCCGGGGATCCGGGCGCAAGGCGAGGCTGTAACCAAGCAGGCGGCTGCGGCCAATGCCATTCCGGCCATGTTGCCGGTGGGTCTGGGCCCGCGATCGGGTGAGATCAACAAGATCTACCGCGATGCCTTCACGCGCATCGTCATCAATGACGAGGACATCGAGACTGTGCTCGCATCCGAGGCCGAGACGTTACAGACGCTGCTAGACGAGACAGGCGCTCCTTGTTGGCCGCCTGACCCACCCAGCACAGGAACCTGCCAGGTGAAATAGGGGCGCGAGGCTTACGCCCCTTCAGTGAAGGGGGAGGCAGGACAGTCCCTGCCTCCCCCTGCTTAACTGCGGAGAAGACGATGAATCTGAAACGGTTCAATTGGGAACCTTATCTCCTGTTATTACCCTCAGCCCTCTATCTGGTGTTTTTCCTTGCCTGGCCCATGTTCAAGGCCTTCGGATTGGCCTTTCAAGCAGATGATGGGCATTTGACACTGTCCTATCTGCAGCGTATGTTCGGCGATGTGATGTTCTCGAAGGCGCTCCGCAACACCATCATGTTAATCATAGCCATCGTGCCGCTCCAGTTCATCCTGGCGCTGATCATGGCTCTTCTGATGATGGAACGCCTGCGGGCCTCCGATATATTCGTTTACATCTACTCCATCCCCCTGGCCGTTTCGGACCTAGCGGCCGGCATCATCTGGTTCTCCATCTTCACCCAGCGGGGCTACCTAAATTCTTTGCTGTACAGCTTGAGGGTTCTGGACAAACCCTTCCTTTTTCTAGACTATCAAACCCACTGGCCCTTCGTGGCCATCGTTCTGGCCGAGGTCTGGCGGGCCACCTCCATCGTATTTGTCATCCTGGTGGCCGGACTGCAATCCATCCCCCGCGATTACATCGAGGCCGCCGAGGTCTTCGGGGCCGGTTGGCTTCAAAGGGTGTGGCAGGTGATCCTACCTCTTTTGCGCCCCAGCATTCAAACAGCGCTGATCCTTCGAACCATCCTGGCCGTTCAGGTCTTCGCCGTGGTGGTGGCCATAGCGGGTCGGGGGATGACAGTGGTGGCAAACGAGGCTTACCGCTGGTATTTTGAGTACCGCAGTCCTCACCTAGCTGCGACCTACGCCATGTTCATCTTAGTCATTTCCTTAGGCACAGCCTTTGTTTACCTGCGTGCGCTACGAGTTAAGGAGGAGGCGACGCTATGAGACGAACAGTCCCTTACTCCCGCCTGATCGGACGGGGATTGATCTACCTGGGGGCCATCCTGATCGCGCTGTGGATCCTCATCCCCATCTATCTCATCACGATAGCGGCTTTTAGCCCCAAAGATGTGATCTACGACTGGCCGAAGAGTCTGTTTCCCCAAACCATCTCGCTGGAAACGTTGCTGTTCTTCATCAAGGCCCAGTACGTGTTGCCCTCGCTAGGCAACAGCGTGGTCGTAGCCGTGATGACTCTGGCTCTGTCGTTAGTGATAGGAGCGCCGGCCGGCTATGCCCTGGCCCGCCATATCTTCCCGGGTAAGGACGTGTACCGCATCATGATCCTTTCCACCCGCGCCTTCCCCATCGTCATCCTTTCCATTCCACTGGCGGTCACTTTCATCCAGTGGGGCCTGTACGACAACCTGATCAGCGTGGCCATACTGCATACGGCGATGGCTCTGCCCACTACGATCTTGGTCACCAGCAGCGTCTTCATGGGGGTCTCCAAGGAATTGGAGGAGGCCGCCACGGTCTTCGGCTGCAGCCGCGTGCAAGCATTCACTCGGGTGGCGTTGCCTCTGGCGCTTCCGGGCCTGGCTGCGTCGGCTATCTTCACCTTCGTTCTCTCGTGGAACGAGGTATTTGCCGCCACCATCCTGACCCTTCAGAACCGCACGTTTCCCGCCCGCCTGTTCGTACAGCTGTCCGCATCGCCCCTTCCCTTTCGCTTCGCCGGCGGCTTCTTCATCCTGGTCCCCGCCATTCTGTTCATGTTCTTCATCCGCCGCTACCTGTTTAGCCTGTGGGGAATAACGCTTAAGTGACCAACGACAAAACACGTAATATGCAACAGGAGTTGCTCTATGGCTGAGATACGAGTAGAAAGTGTGCGCAAGACCTTTGGCAAAGTCAAGGCTGTCTGGGACGTTGATCTCACCGTGCACGACCGGGAGTTCGTCGTGCTTCTGGGCCCCAGCGGGTGTGGCAAGACGACGCTTTTGCGCTGCGTCGTCGGGCTGGAGCAGGTGGATCAGGGGCGCGTCTTCATCGGCCAGCAGGATGTGACCGACCTCCCGCCAAGAAAACGGCAAATTGCCATGGTCTTCCAGAATTACGCCGTCTTCCCCCACATGACGGTCTTCGAGAACGTCGCTTTCGGCCTACGCATGCAGCACAAGCCCAAGGACGAGATCGAGAAGCGGGTCCAATCCGCGGCCG
>JAOZOT010000047.1:0-5288 GCA_029933115.1 Anaerolineae bacterium
GATGATACGAATCAACAACGGAAAATACGAAATCGAGTGGGAAGAGGGGATGACCGTGGACCGGTTGCTGGAAAGGTGCAATTTCACCTTTGATATGATCGTGGTCAACGTAAATGGCCAGGTCATCCCCAGAGATGAATACAAGACCTGCACAATCCAAGACGGCGATGAGGTGAGAGTGATACACCTCATCGCCGGCGGTTAAGACACGGCTCAAAGGAGAGCCCATGAACACAAAAGAGTACATCGCTATTGAGAACCAGTACGGTGCCCACAATTACCGCCCACTGGACGTGGTCATCAGCCGCGCCGAGGGCATCTGGGTCTACGATGTGGAAGGCAAGAAGTACATGGATTTCCTCAGCGCTTACTCAGCAGTGAACCAGGGCCATTGCCACCCGCGCATTCTCAAGGCCCTGCAAGACCAGGCCCGAAAGGTCACCCTCACCTCCCGCGCCTTCCGCAACGACCAACTGCCGCTGCTGGCCAAGGAACTGTGCGAACTGACGGGCTACGAGATGATGTTGCCCATGAACTCGGGCACAGAAGCCATAGAAACCGCCCTCAAAGCCGCTCGCAAGTGGGGCTACACCGTCAAGGGCGTAGAAAAGGACAAGGCCGAGATTGTCACCTGCGCCGGCAACTTTCACGGACGCAGCATCACCATCGTCACTTTTTCCACCGAAGAGAACTACCGTGGCGGGTATGGCCCCTTCACCCCCGGCTTTGTGACCATTCCCTATGGCGACGCCGAGGCGCTGGAAGCAGCCATCAACGAGAACACGGTGGCCTTTCTGGTGGAACCTATCCAGGGTGAGGGCGGTGTGGTGGTCCCGCCCCAGGGCTATCTCAAAAAAGCCCGCCAAATCTGCACCAGGCACAACGTGCTCTTCATAGCCGATGAGATCCAAACCGGTCTGGGGCGCACGGGCAAGCTCTTTGCCTGCGAGCACGAGGGTGTGCGCCCTGACGTAATCGTCATAGGCAAGGCCCTGTCCGGCGGCTTTTACCCTGTCTCGGCGGTGCTGGCTTCCAGGGAGGTCCTGGGCGTGTTCAACCCCGGCAGTCACGGCTCCACTTTTGGCGGCAACCCGCTGGCCTGTGCCGTGGCGCGCGAAGCCCTCAAGGTATTGGTAGAAGAAGGGATGATCGAGAATGCGGCCAGGCTGGGCGACTACTTCTTGGGGCGGCTACAGCGTATCGAAAGTGACCATGTGGAGTTGGTACGCGGCAAAGGATTATTCATCGGCGTGGTGCTCAAACGCGAAGCCGGCGGCGCCCGTCGCTTCTGCGAGGCTTTGAAAGACAAAGGTCTGCTTTGCAAAGAAACGCGCGAGCACGTCATCCGCTTCGCACCGCCGCTGGTCATCACCAAAGAAGAGCTCGACTGGGCACTGGACCGCATCGAAGAAGTGCTGATGATGGATTGAGGGACGACATGGCCGATCTGGTTCTCTACAATGGCAAGCTGCACACCCAAGACCCGGCCTATCCCCAGGCCACTGCCGTCGCCATCGGCGAGGGGCGCATCCTGGCCGTTGGCCGCGACGCTGAAATCGAACCCCTCGCCGGCCCCAACACTCAGACCATTGACCTGAAAGGCCGCCTGGTGCTACCTGGCCTCACAGACTGCCACATCCACTTCCTGGCCTACGCCCTGCGCCGTAGCCAGGTGATCCTGGACGGCGTAGATGACTGGCAAGAGGTACGGCGGCGGATACTGGCCGGGGTAGAGCGCACTGCCCCCGGCCGGTGGGTGCTGGGTGGGGGGTGGAATCAGAACCTGTGGGGGGATGGGACCTTCCCCAGCAAAGCCGACCTGGACGACATCTCTCCCCGCAATCCGGTGGCGCTGAGCCGCACCGACGGGCACAGCTTATGGGTCAACAGCCTGGCGCTGGAAAAAGCCGGCATCACCGCTGAGACGCCCGACCCACCCAAAAGCCGCATTGACCGTGACCCAGACAGCGGTGAACCCACCGGCATCCTGCGTGAATGGGAAGCGATCAGGTTAATCCGAGAGATCATCCCCGAACCCAACGACGAGTCAATCGCTGCCGCTCTGCGCGAAAGCATAGCCGAGGCCCACCGGCTGGGATTGACCGCCATCCATGAGATGCGGGTAGAGCGGGAGAAGACACCCGCGCTGCGCGCTTTTCTGCGCCTGCGACAGCAAGGAGAACTGCTCTTGCGCGTGGCCTGCATGATCGCAGTGGAGCACCTGGACGAAGCTATCACCCTGGGATTGGGCAGCGGCCTCGGCGATGCGACCCTGCGCATAGGCGGGGTCAAGCTCTTCGCCGACGGCAGCATGGGCTCGGGCACGGCCTGGATGCTGGAGCCCTTCGAGGGGAGCGATGACAACTATGGCCTGGCCATTACTCCTCAAGAAGAACTTCTCGACGTTGCCCGTCGTGCCCACGCAGCCGGCCTCAGCCTGGCCATCCACGCCATCGGCGACCGCGCCATCCGTGAGGTGCTCGATGTGCTGAGCCAAATTCAGGGGGGACGGCCCTCCGCTCTCCGGCACCGCATTGAGCACGTGCAGTGCATCCATCCCGACGACATCCACCGGCCGGCCCAACTGGGCGTAATCGCCTCCATGCAGCCACCCCACATCATGGATGACTGGGCAGTGGCCGACAGGGTGTGGGGGCAGCGGGGCCGATACGCCTACGCCTTCCGCAGCCTGCTGGACGCCGGAACCAACCTGGCCTTTGGCTCCGACTGTCCTGTAGCCCCCTTGAATCCACTGCTGGGCATACAGGCGGCTGTCCTCCGACAAGACCGGAAGGGCAAACCAGAGGGAGGGTGGTACCCGGCGGAGCGGCTGACAGTTGCCGAGGCGGTGCGGGGCTACACCCTGGGAGCCGCCTACGCTGTGGGGCTGGAAGACGTGTTGGGCAGCATTAGCCCCGGCAAGCTGGCCGACATGGTCGTCCTCTCCCGCGACATCTTTACCATCCCGCCGGAGGAAATCTCCGATACCCAGGTGGACTATACCATCTTTGATGGACAAGTAGTATATCGCCGGGTTGACTGATAAAATCCAAGGCAAATTTTCACATTTGCCTGCTAACAAATCTTGCCCCTGCAAAAGGGCGTGCACAGCAAAGACTGAGGAGCCCCCGGCCTGAGACTTCGAGCTCAGTCGAGACGCCCGGGCCGAAGGCTTGTGGGGCCATCCCCATCCCCAGACCCGCTGCGCAAGCCCAAAAACGAGGAGGTTCACTTTTATGAAACGCGCCCTGTTAATCCTTTTAGCCCTGACTATCGTTACCGGCTGCGGCCCGACGCCGACGCCAGAGCCCACAGCCACGCCCACGCCTTCCCCGCCTCCCACCGATACTCCGGTGCCAACCGACACCCCCGTGCCTACCCCTGTGCCATCCCCCACTCCGACCCCTCAGCCGGAGGCTGTGGTAGCAGTAGACCTTTTGAATCTGCGGGCTGGCCCCGGTACCAACTATGACATCCTGACGATGATGGAAGAAGGGACAAAGTTGAAAGTAGTGGGGCGAACAGAAGCCAACGACTGGCTGAAAGTAGTCACGGCCGATGGTCGAGAAGGATGGGTCTTTGCCGAGATGGTGAACGTCAGTGGTGATTTAAAGGCCATAGCGATAGCTCAGGCTCCGGCCACACCGACGCCGCTGCCCTCACCTACTCCAGAGGCTGCTGAGGCCACCACCGAACCCCCCACACCCACGCCCAAGCCCGGGATCCTACTGGAAGACGATTTCAGTGACCCCGCCGGTGGCTGGCCAGAAAGCGACAACGGGCATAAATGGTGGTATGAAGACGGCGAATTCCACGGGCTGGTGAAAGGAGCCTATTATCTGACTTGGCAGGGGTATCCGGGAAAGGTTTTCTCCGATTTCGCCCTGGAAGCGGATGTCCGCAAGGTTGATGGGCCCAACGGCGCCGGCTTTGGCCTGGCCTTTCGAATCGCCGGCTGGAACAATACCTATGTTTTCAACATAACCGGGGATGGAAACTATACGTTGTTCAAGATTGTGGATGGAAAACGGAGCGATGTGGTGGGATGGTCGTCGGCCCCTGACATCATCAACAGAGGCAACAGCACCAATCATTTGCTCGTGGTATGCCAGGGCTCACATATATGGTGCTACATCAACGGCCAACTGGTAGCCGATGTGATAGACGAAAGCCACGCCGAAGGGGAAATTGGGTTCTCCATCGAGTCCCAGGAAGTTGCCGACCTCCACGTCGCTTTCGACAACATCGTGGTAAAGCCTGTCGAGTGAGGTCTATAGAACGCCATGCCTGTGCGTATCAATGCCTGAAAGCCTGAAAAAGACTTTTGCCAATTTTGATTTCGGCCTGATCCTGGTCTTGCTGCTCCTGACCTTTGCCGTCTCCCCGCTGCTGAGGTCGGGCCTGCCCAGCATGGCCGATGTGCCCATTCACCTCTACCGCACTATGGAGTTGGTCCGCTGCTGGCAGGAGGGGGTCTACTACCCCCGCTGGGCTCCGAACCTAGCCTTTGGCTACGGTTATCCCCTTTTCGATTTTGCCCCCCCTCTGCCCTACTTCATCGCCGGGCTCTTCCACATCCTGGGGGCCGATCTCGAGACAGCCATCAAACTGCTGGCGATCCTCTGTTTCCTGCTCTACGGCCTGGGGATGTACCTCTTCGCCAGAGAGATTCTGGGAGCAAAACCAGCCCTGCTGGCAGCGGCGGCCTACGTCTACACCCCCTTCCGCTTTCGAGAGATTCTCATCTACGGCGGCAACTACCCCCAGATTCTGGCCATGGCCCTCTACCCCTGGATTCTGTGGGCCTTCTACAAAATCATCGCCCAGGGCAGGCCCTTCGACCCCTCGACGGGGCTCAGGACAGGCTGGGCTCAGGGCGGGCCCCAGTACATCGTCGCCGGAGCCCTCTCCTACGCCAGCCTGATGCTCAGCCACAACTTTCACGCCCTCGTCTTTACCCCTCTCCTGCTGGCCTACGCGCTCTATCTGATGTGGACTACGAAGAAGTGGAATAGGGCCAAGGAGGCCGGCTTGACTTTGGCCTTGGGTCTGGGCCTGAGCGCCTTCTTCTGGGTGCCCGTCCTCCACGACATGAGGTGGACGCCGACCCAAGAGGGCTACTACCTGAGCCACACCGACTTCCACCGGCGATTCTTGAGCCTCAGAGACCTGGTGGCCTGGCCCGCGCCTCTGGATGCCTCGGCAGACAACCCTTATTTGCCTTTCAGTTTGGGGCCGGCCATTGTGCTCCTGGCGACCATCAGCCTGGCCGCGCTGACAGTGGACGC
>JAOZOT010000047.1:5388-10413 GCA_029933115.1 Anaerolineae bacterium
TTCGCCTTCGTCCTGGCGGCCAGCGTCTTCATGATGCTACCCGCTTCGGCCTTCATCTGGGAAAACGCTCCCTTCCTGCCCATCGGAGAGTTCCCCTGGCGGCTGATGGGGATAGCCAACCTGTCCAGCGCCTTCCTGGCCGGGGCCAGCCTCTCCCTCTGTAGCGCCACAAGAGGCGACAGGGGTGCCGTCTCTAAAGCACTCCTGGCTCTGATGGTCTCTCTGGTGATCGTCGTCCTCTCGGTGGCCGTCTACTTTTACCCTACCAAGCCTTTTCTCGAGTACGACAACCCTTCACTGCAAGACTATTTCCGCTATGAATTGAGCACCCAGACGATGGGCACCACGGTGATAGGCGAGTACATGCCCGTCTGGGCCAAAAAGATACCGACCACCTCACCCCTCATGCCTGCCTATCTGGCCGGGCAGCCGGTGGAGAAATTGAATCGCGAGGATTTGCCAGCTTGGGTGCAGGCCCAGTTGGTGGAGCACACCGTAGTCTCCGACCGCTACCGCTTCAGCAGCGAGCAGCCTTTTACGGCCCACTTCTACACCTTCTACTTCCCCGCCTGGAGAGCCTACCTGGACGGCCAGCCCACCGAGATTCAGATCACCGACCCCTTCGCTCTGATAGCCGTGCCCGTCCCGGCTGGGGAGCACGAGTTGCTGCTGCGTTTCGAGAACCTCCCCCTCTGGAGGGCTATGAACGCTCTGTCGGCAGTCGCTCTGCTGGCAGTGCTGGCGGTCTGGGTTCTCCAAGCGCGGAAACGAATGGCGGAGGGCACGGAAAGGCACGGGTATCCTGGGTCTGCTGGCGCCTTCTCCTGGAATCAGGCCCTTTTATTGGGCAGCGTCCTCTCGCTGCTCTTCCTGGCCAAAGTGCTGGTCGTTGACCCTTACACCACCTGGTTTCGACGGCGCTCGCCCGTGGGTCAGGTGGTCGGAGTCCAGCATCCGGCCCGCATCAACCTGGATGACAAAGTCCTCTTCCTGGGCTACGATCTGGTCAGCGGCGACACAGTGCGCCAGGGTGAGGATTTGCACGTGCGGCTTTATTGGCTGGCTCTACAGCCTTTGGACATCAATTACAGCAGCTTCCTCCACCTGGACGCTCCGCCAGATTATGCCACCTGGGCCACCTCGGACAACGTGCACCCCGGTGACCCCCAGGCCCTGACCGATGTTCCCAGTTCCAACTGGCGGACTTCGGCCTATGTTCGGGATGAGCACCGTCTGGAGGTGCCGCTGGACCTCCCACCGGTGCAATACTTGCTGCGAGTGGGGCTGTATGACCAGAGTACGGGCAAACGGCTGATGGTGCTGGCCGACGGTGAAAGCGCCACCGAGGACAGCATCACCTTGCAGCCGGTGCGTGTGGTCAGAGCTCAACCGGTGAGCCCGCGCCAGTTGCCCCATCGGGTGGAATACACCTTGGGAGAGCAGATCGAGCTATTAGGTTACGATCTAGAGATTCGGGGATTGGAGATGGGGGATTTTGAACTGACTCTTTACTGGCGGGCCAAGACCGCAGTGGAAAACGACTACACCGTTTTCGTGCATCTGGTAGGCCAGGAGGGCAAGCTGTGGGGACAGAGTGACAGCGTCCCTATGCAGGGTATGTACCCCACATCGGCCTGGCTGCCAGGCCAGTTGGTCGAGGACAGGCACGTGATCCAGGTTGACCCCGCTGCTCCCTCGGGCTCCTACCAGGTGCTGGTGGGGCTGTACGACCCGGCTACCTTGGAGCGCCTGGAGGCCGTTGGCCCCGAGGGACCACTGCCTGAAGGGGCCGTCACCCTCACAGAATTGAGAATTGGGAATTGAGGATTGTGCTCAGAGCGTGTCCGAAAATTCAGGGGGGGCGCTCGTAGTAACGACTTCAGTCGTTTTTAGCCGCAGAGAGCACCGGTCATTAGCGACTCAAGTCGCCACTACGAGCATTTTTCAGACACGCTGTCAGATGCCCACCTCTACCTCGCGCAGGCTGACGTTCTCGCGCAAGAAACACCCCAGGCCGATCAGCACCTCTGGAGCTACCTGGGAGAAATGAAGCGCCACTGAAAAGACAGCGGCTACCTCGTCGAAGTCCGCTGCCGGTGACAACGAACCTCCTCCCGACAAGGTGAAGGCAATGCGTAGTGCCTCAACGGTGACGTACTGAAAGATGCCAATACCGGCCGGAGCGCCAGGGATAGTCAAACCCAGAGCGTCGAAGGCTATCACCAGGAAGGGTGCATAGTAAGGCACCGGGGCGCCAAAGTCGAAAGCCAGTAGAACCGGCCAGAAGGAGAGAGCAAAGCCTACCCAGGTGGCCAACGAAAGCAAAACAACCATAAACAATTGACGGCCATTCCGCATGACCTGCATCCCTTCCAGGAAAGCGTCCAATATCCCTGCTATCTTTGCCGCCAACGGCTGAGGCACGAGGGCTTTGATCAGGCGGATCAGGAAATCTTTTCTGAAATAGAGGAGGAAAAGGCCCACCACCACACCCAGGTAGAAAGCTGCTCCCAGATAGCCCATATATTTTATTTTATCGTTTCTGGCTCCGGTCAGGAGCACCACCAGCAGAAGGAACAGCAGTATCGTCAAGCCGTCAAAGATGCGCTCCACAACGATGGTGGCAAAAGCTGTCGTCTTGCTGATCTTCTCCCGACGGCCAAGGAAATAGGCGCGGATGAATTCTCCAGCTCTGGCAGGCAAAACCATGTTGGCTGCTGTGCCAATCATCAGGCTGGAGAAGAGACTGTAAAAGCGCGCCGTCTTGGTTTGATAAAGCAGCCAGTGCCAGCGCCAGGTTCTGATGACCAGGGCAATGGTCAATATCACCAGGGCAGGGATGAACATGAGATAGTTGGCTTGCTTCAGAGCCATCAGCATTTTGCCCACGTCCAGCTTATAGAAGACGAGGTCGAGAAAGACCAGGCTGATGCCGATGTTGGCAGCCAGCCCCTGCCATTTGATGGATATGAGCCCGGCCAAAGAGAGCACTATCACTGCTATCCACAAGGCAGCAAAAACCAGGTAAGCTACCCGTGAGAGGGCAAAGTACCGATAGGCAAAAAAGGCCGCGAACAGGATCAACAATCCCAGCCTCAAATACCTTGTTCTATCCGCTATTCGCCGCTTGCTATTCGTCATTCGCCTGTTTTCCTCGCCACACAGACCACCGAACTCCCCACAGGGAGACGCGTCTTACACACTAGAGAAGCTTCCAGATTGTAGACAGCGAGCAGAACTTTGTTCAGGTAGGGATTCATAGGCTTCAGGTCAGAGCGGGCCTCTGGTGAGGGTCTGGAGAGCCTTTTCCACATCCTGAAGGCAAAGACAAATGGGAACAGGAGAGCATTGCTGTAAGAAAGCTTGACCACCTGGAAACCGACTTTTTCCAGTTTTGCCTTCAGTTCACCGGCGATGTAACGTCGCTTGCTATGATAGGCTACATCGTGCCAACTCCATAAAAAGTTAAAGGCCGGCTCAGAGATGAGCACACTGCCTCCCTCCCTGCAAACCCGATAGAACTCTCCGAGGGCTGTCAGATCGTCTACCACTTCCTCGTGATACAGCACATCGAAGGCAGTGATCAGACTGAAGGAACCGTCAGCGAAAGGAAGCCTCAGAGCCGAGGCACGGCTGAGCCCCGATAGGCCCCGCTCTCGGCAGAAGCGCAGAGCCGTTTCGCTGATGTCAATCCCATAAGCCTGGCTATAGTGGCCCAGAAAACACATCGTGGCCCCTGTTCCGCAGCCTACATCAAGAATCGCCTCCCGCTGATTGAGAGGGACAAACTCCTCTATCAGGTTCTGGGCAATGCGCCGCTTGCCCACGAACCACCAGTAGGAGTCTTCCAAGTTGTACATTTTCTCGTATTCTTCGCTTTCCACGCCACACCTGATCCGAGTTTGTGATATGAGTTACCCCTGTTCTCTACACCGGGCAACTTGTTCGACGATGTACTCGATTTCCCTTTTGGTCAGCGAGGAGGCCGAAGGAAGGTAGAGTCCCCGCTTGCACAACTCCTCGGCTACCGGATACCTCTCTCCTTTGAAGGCCCTAAAATAGATAGGCTGGAGATGGATGGGGATGAAGAAAGTCCTGGTCTCAATGCCTCTCTCAGCTAATCTCCGTCTGAGTTCATCGCGACTGAGGCCGAACTCATCGTCAAGGAGGATGGAATACATCCAGAAGACGCTCTTGGCCCAGCTCTCCTCAGGCGGGGTGGTGATGCCGGGTATATCTTTCAGCAGAGAGGTGTAATAGTAGGCGTTATCCCGCCGTCTCTGGACAAACTCCTCAAACCGCTCAGTCTGGGCCAGCCCCACCGCCGCTTGCAGGTTGGTCATGCGGTAGTTGAAACCCAGGTACTTGTGCCAGAAATGCCTTTCCTCAGAAAAGGCGTGGTCACGCAGGTTACTGGCCAGCCTGGCGATTTCCTCGTTGTCGGTGGTGATCATGCCTCCTTCGCCAGTGGTGATGATCTTGTTGGCGTAGAAGCTGAAACAGCCGGCATCTCCCAGGCCGCCGGTGCGCCGACCTTTATATTCGGCTCCGTGGGACTCGGCGGCGTCCTCCACCACATATAGGCCGTATTTCTCGGCAATCTCCCAGACTGTGTCCATGTACACGGGGTGGCCGTAGGTGTGCATGGGCATGATGGCTTTGGTCTTTTCCGTCACTTTGGCTTCGAGTTGGTCTACATCCATGTTCCAGGTGCGCATCTCGGAATCCACCAGGACGGGCCTGGCTCCAGTGTAGGTCACAGCGTTGGCCGTGGCGATCATGGTGAAGGTGGGGATAATGACCTCGTCTCCTGGACCAATGCCCAGAGTGGCCAGGGCCAAGTGCAAGGCCACCGTCCCGTTGGCACAGGCCACGCCATACTTGACCCCGCAGTGTTGAGCGAACAGTTCCTCAAAGGCAGGGATATACTTCCCGGCCGAGGAAATCCAGTTGGTCTCCAGGCAATCCATGACGTACTCTACCTCATTGCCGCCCAGCATGGGCTCACAGACGGGAATTATCTTT
>JAOZOT010000047.1:10513-12183 GCA_029933115.1 Anaerolineae bacterium
GTCGGTGAGTCAATGAGTGGATGAGTCAACGAGTCGGTGGGTCAACAGGTGAATCAGCAGCTCCCCTACTCATTACCCATTGCCCCCTCACTCGTTGCCTCTTATGATGCGAACAAACGCCAGGTCATGTGGATAAGGTCCTGTATCCTTTCCTTGGCCTGCCAGGTGTTCATGAAAGGCACACCTATCAGCCCCAGCGCCCTGGCCAGCAGGCCATGTTCTCTGGAACAAAGCTTTTTCAGATACCTGTCGCTCAGAAACGGCGGCAGCCTGGAAAACAGCGGCAAGAGAGAAGCCATGTTCATGGCGAAATCACGGTGCGGGTGCTTGATGAGCAAAGTGGTATGGTATGACCCGAAACCGTTGTTGATCTCTTCCACGGTCTCAGCGTCGAGGAGACCCTTACGGACACAATAATCTGCCAGGGCAGTTCCGGGGAAGGGGTAAAAGACAAAGGTGCTGGTGTTGTCGGCTCCGATCTGTCGGTTCAGCGTGACCGATTCCCACATCCTTTCGGGGGTTTCGTCCGGCAGACCGAAAATGTACTCTGTCACCAGTTGTATCCCCGCCTCTTTTATCAATCTGCCGGCTTCGATGATCCGCTCGTTGGTGCCGGGGCGTTTCAACACCATCTTCCGCAGCTCATAGTTGCCCGATTGAATGCCCATACATACCGACCGGCAGCCAGCCCTCTTCAGCGCCTTGACGATCTCTCTGCTCACCGTCATGGGGTGCACGTTGCACTGGAAAGGTATATTGATCTCCGCCGCGTATTTGTCCGCGAACTCCTCCAGCCAGTCAATGTCTACCGAGAATGTATCGTCCTGGAAATTGACCGTCTTGGGCCGGTATTTCCGCTTGTACAGTTTAAGCTCCTGGATGACGCTATCCACGCTGCGGCGGCGGACCATCCTCTCCCGTCTGGTGTTCATCTGGTGATAGAAACTGTTGACGCAAAAAGTGCAATGGTAAGGACACCCTCGCCCGGTCATGATAGAAACATTGCGCCAAAAAGCTCCGTTACGATAAAAGAGGTCCTTATCGGGGAAAGGCAGCGCATCCAAGTCCTGAATCAGGGGCCGCTGTTCGTTTTTGTGTATCACCCCCTGGCCGTCCTTGACCCACAGATTCTCGATATCGGTAATGTCCTCGCCCTTTTCCAGTCGGTCGGCCAGTTCCAGCAGAGCGTACTCGCCCTCACCCCGGCAGACGATGTCGAAACAATCTTCCTGCAAAACCAGTTCTGGCAGAACAGTGGGGTGGATACCGCCAATCACCGTCGGCACTTTCAGTTCCGCTTTCAGGGCTCTGGCCATGTCTTTGACATAGGGATAAAGATTGGTTATGGAGGAAAAAGCCACCAAGTCTGGTGAAAAGTCTTTAGCTTTCCTGACCAGCTTTTTGGGGACGTTCAACCTTTTGAGCAAGCCGGTGGACACATAGAAATTGTTATCAAGGCCAGGGTCGTAGATCAGCTCAGTCCGATGGCCGGCCTGGGTCAGGACAGCCGACAGGTATTCGATTCCAAAGCTCTCAGCACCTCGATAGAAGAACAGTATCTTCACCAGCGCACTCCTCAAAAAGCCCGGGTGTATCTTATCAATAACCTGGGGTAAAGGCAGACCTTGCGCCTGCCCAACAGGACGACCGCCTTGTAGGGGTATCCCTTG
>JAOZOT010000047.1:12283-14319 GCA_029933115.1 Anaerolineae bacterium
AGGGGGCGCCGGCCTATGCCCGGGTCGGTGTGAACCGCAACTGCAAGACCAGGATGACGTATTTGATGCCCCGCCGGAAATAATCCCACAGCCTGGTAGCCGTTTTCGATTCCCCCGACCTTCGAGGCATAAAAAGGTAGGGGATTTCCTTTATTTTGAAACCCTTCTTCCTGGCTCGATGCAAGAGGTCAATGCAATATTCGCCATAGTCGCCTCTCAGGGTAATCTGATCAAAGACCTCTCGTTTGGCAGCAATAAAGCCGCTGGTGTAGTCGCGGATGGCAAAGCCCAACAGCAAGGCAGTGCAGAAGTTGATGGTCCAACTGAAGGCCCGGCCGGCAAAAGAGTGACCGAGGTCTTTGCCACCTTTGACGTAGCGTGAGCCGACAGCCAAGTCACATTCGGCCAGGGCCTCGACCAGTTCGGGTAATTTCTCTGGAGGCATGGAGAGATCACAATCCATCCAGGCGATGACCTCCCCCTTGGCGCGGGCGATGCCCGCATTGAGGGCCGAGGTCAGCCCCCGCTCGTTGGTCCGCCGCAGCAACTCGATTCGCTCGTCGTGCGCGGCCATCTCCTGAACCACCTGCCAGGTGCCGTCGGGTGAATCGTCGTCCACCACAATGATCTGGACGGGCTGATCCAGGCTGGCCAAGATGGCCTCAATCAGCGGGGCAATGTTATCCCTCTCATTGTAAGTAGGCAGTATCACCGATACCTCAGGCATAGTCGTTAGCTCTCCCCAAAATTGTGAGGCCTGCGCCCAATCCGGCCCTATTGTACATCTTAACAGTGATTTTTGCAACCATGGGCCGAATCACGAAAAGCATGAGGTTTGCTTTACAATGCGAGATGTATTATAATTTAGCCACAACCCTTCAATGCGAATCTGCGTCCACAATTTGGTCGCATCTGTAAAGAATTTGGAGATATAAGGATTCTAATGGAATCATCTAACTCATCCAGAGAGGACCAACCAATGCAGGGTGTCAAATCCCTTCTACGCGAAATCATCGAGACAGTAGTTCTCACCCTGCTCATCTTTTTTCTAATCCGCACCTTTATACAGAACTTTCGCATCGAGGGAGCCAGCATGGAACCGAACTTGCACGACGGCCAATATCTGATCATCAGCAAGGTTGCCTACTGGCTCCACTCTCCTCAGCGAGGCGATATTGTCGTCTTCGATTTCCCCCGAGATCCCAACCGTCAGTTTATCAAGCGGATCATTGGGCTCCCAGGCGAGAGTCTGGAGATCAAACAGGGGCGGGTTTTCATCAACGGCCAATTGTTGGAGGAGCCCTACTCACCCAATGCTGGCACATATTCCTGGGGCCCGGTGACCATAGGCCCGGATGAGTATTTCGTGCTGGGAGACAACCGCCCTTATTCCAGTGATTCCCACAGCGGGTGGATGCTGCCCCGGGAAAACATTATCGGCAAAGCCTGGATCTCGTATTGGCCACCTCAATACTGGATGGTCATACCGCATTATTCTTTTGCGGCAAAGCCTTAGAGCGTGTCTGAAAATTCGGGGGGGGCGGCGCTCGTAGTAACGACTTCAGTCGTTTTCAGCCGCAGAGCACCGGTCATTAGCGACTCAAGTCGCCACTACGAGCATTTTTCAGACACGCTGTTAGGGCTAAAGCAAAACATCGCCCGGCGCTAAAGCACCGGGCAGAGCTGTGCTCATATAACCAACCGGGCACCGGCGTTTTTGCTCATAGTGACGGCTTTAGCCGCTCAAGACGATGAAAAGCGACTGAAGTCGCCACCACCAACAGCAAAGCAAGGGGGCAAAGCCTGTTGCGCTGAGAGAGCACCCGCTCAGGGTTCAGCCTCTCCTGAGCTGCGCTGACGGGCCAATTCGGCGCGCAGTCGGGCCAGCTCCTCCTCGGCCTTCCGACGCGCCTCGGCCTCCTGTCGGGCACGGGCCTCGGCCCGGCGGCGGGCTTCGGCTTCTGCACGATGTGCCTCGGCCTCCCGTTGGGCGCGGGCTTCGGCCTGGCGGCGGGCTTCGGCCTCCTGTTGGGCGC
>JAOZOT010000398.1 GCA_029933115.1 Anaerolineae bacterium
CTTTGGGAGAGCCCGGTGTACCTTGCAGGCCCAATTTATTGTTGGAAAACGAGACTTGTGTTATAATGGCGGCCATGAAGAGAAGGGTTATTCTCCTGGTTATCTCTGCGGTGGGGGTGATACTGCTCTACTTTCACCTCAGTAGCACCAGATACCTCTGTGGTCAGGTCAGCGATGAGAGCACCGGCTACCCCCTGGCCGGAGCAACGGTCACCGTCGGTCGCCGCTCTGTGCTGACCGACGCGAACGGGCGCTATTGCCTGAAAGGGGGCGGGGATACATTGGCGGTCTCGGTGAAGGCGGCCGGTTATCGGCCTCTGGAAGAGTGGGTTCGCCAGGGATTTCTCATGGGGTCTGTGCTGAACGTTGCCCTGCGCCCCAACCGACTCTGGGGTACGGTGGTGGATGAACTCAATGGAGAGCCTGTGACCGGGGCCCTCGTCCAGGTGGATGGCCATTCTACCAGAACTGATCTGGCTGGACGTTACAGTTTGACCAGGATAAAGAGCGAACATGTCCTCACCGTCGAAGCAGATGGATACCTGAAGTGGGCGGGTGAGGTTCCTGATGAGGCTTATTTGCTCCGTGAGAAGCCCTTCGACATCGTTCTCGTCCCTAACACTGTGGCGGGCACGGTGCGGGCAGAGGATACCGGCGAGGCTGTGGTTGGGGCTACCGTCTCCTGGGCGGGGCAGAGGGTGCAGACTGATGGGATGGGAAGCTATACCCTGCGTCGGGTGAAGACCGGCGCTCTCATCTCTGTGCAAGCCCAGGGTTATTACGAGACGGAGGTGCCCTTCACCGGAGAGGGTCAACTGGACATCGCCCTGCGACCAACCGAAGTCCTCGTCACTGTGAGCGATCTCTTCACCGGCCAGCCCCTGACCGGTGTGACCGTGACCGCAGCCGGCCGCTCGGCTCGGACCGACGCTGATGGTCAGGCCATTTTCGTGCGCGTAAGCCAGGGGGAGACCTTTCACGCTCAGGCTCAGGACTATGCTCCAACAGAAGTCGCTTATCAGGGTCAAGATGCTCTGGAAATAGCCCTCCGCCCCGTTGTCTTGCGGGGGGTGGTGCGAGACATCAACAGCGGCCAGCCTATCACCGGCGCTCTCATCTACGCTGGAGAGACCATCACTGTGGCCGGAGATGGTGGCGCTTATGAGTTGAGAGATCTACCCCCTGAGCCTACTATTGTTGTCAAGGCCAGCGGCTATCGGAAGGAGAAGCTAACTCTGGGCTCAGCTACAGCGGACTCTTCACCTACTCTCGTCCCATGCTCCCACCCCCCCTGTCTGGACATCGCCCTCACGCCTTTCGAGGTCAGAGGTCTCTATGTGCCCTTTGCTATGCTGAGTCGGCCTGAAAAAGTGATTGAGCTCATCAAGTTGGTGGATCGCACAGAGCTTAACGCTATCGTGGTGGACGTCAAGAGTGACCGTGGACTTTTGGCCTACCGCAGCCAGATCCCTCTGGCCATAGAGATGGGGGTGGGGGGAGAGCGCAAGGGGTGGCTCTCTCTGAAGGAGCTATTGAAGCTTTGCCGGGAGAAGGGCATCTATACCATCGCCCGCATCGTCGTCTTCAAAGATAACCCTCTGGCTCATGCCAGGCCCGAGTGGGCAGCCCGGCGGGCCGATGGCACCATCTGGCTGGATCGGGAGGGATTGGGATGGACCCTGCCCTACGTCCAAGAGGTTCAAGATTACAACATCGCTATTGCCAAGGAGGTGGCAGCCCTGGGCTTTGACGAGGTCCAGTTCGACTACATCCGTTTCCCCTCCGACGGTGACATTACCGCCATCGTCTACGACCGGAAACAAACTCTGGAAACTCGCACTGCCACCATCCGCGCCTTCACAGAGCGCCTGGCAGAGGCCCTCAGGCCCTTTGGTGTCTTTACCTCGGCCGATGTTTTCGGCCTGACGGTGTGGGTGGAATCTTACAGCGACATGGGCATCGGCCAGCGGGTGAAGGACATTGCTCCCTATGTGGACTATTTGTGCCCGATGCTCTATCCCTCGACCTTCGAGTCGGGCAATCTGGGCCACGCCAATCCAGCCCTCCAGCCTTACGACGTGATTTACCGCAGCGTGGTAGAAGCCATCAAACGGGTCCCGGTCACCACCAAGGTCAGGCCCTGGTTACAGCACTATTCTATAGACGGCGTGGTCTACGGGGTGGAGCAATACCGGGCTCAAAGACGAGCGGCCGATGATGCTGACTCTTGTGGCTGGACTTTTTGGAACGCCGGGGGGAAGTATAAGGCGGAGCTTTTTGAGAATGTAGCTACGACTCTCTTGCCAGCCCGAAGTAGCCAGGGCCCTGGATTGTAGTCCCTGCCCAGCTAACTTCGGCCGGGTCAAACCACGAGCTGAGGAACGGCGGAGCAATCAGGGTTTGACGGGGCATTGACCACTTTCCATCAACCAACTGCACGATCTTCAGTTTCGCCTCCTTGTCCTCGGTGGCAAAGATAACGTCCACCGGCTGCTTGAAAGAGGTGATCTCGATGTCCTCGCCCAATTCAGTCATGCGCAGAGGTCTGAGTTCGTAAGCGCGAATCAACTCACCCGACCAGGACTCTCCCAGTTGCTCTGGTGAGAAAGGATACTCATGGGGGTCTTTGGTGATGACCTCGAAGCGGAGCAGGTCTTCTCGCCATTCCTCCTCCCAGACCCCGGCCGGTATCCTGACGATGACATCCTTGGCTACCGTAGCTTTGACAGACTCCTCTTCCCCCTCTTCGAAGTAGAAAATAAGAGATTCTTTTTGTTCCTCGAATCTGGGCTTTGCGGGGACAGCAGCCATTTCTCCTCGCTGACTCCTCAGCTCTTTCACGATCAGCAGGCCGAACAGGACGCTGAGGAGAATAGGGATGACCCAAACCAGCAGAATAACCTGCATTGAAGCACCTCCTTTGAACTTTCTAACCGGGGATACCAGTCTGTGCTTTCTGTCAACCAGGGACTACACCATCTGAATTATAGCGTAAAATGCCTCTTTTGTCCACAGTTTCAGTAGACCGTAATTGGCCCTATCGGTCTGGCTACCGGGCGAGGGCAGGAGGATCGTCGAACACCGTGGACGCAGGGATAGCCGAGGGCATTGCCTTCGACTATCCCCAGAAGGCAGTGCCTTTGGCCTACCCCAGCCCGGCTCATTGGACCTTGGTTACGATCTGCCGCGATCTACCGGGTCGTCAAAATAGAGTTGTGGGATGCACCGAGCGGTGAGGAGATAAGATGGGTAGGACGATTTTGCTGACAGGCCGCCCTCGGGTGGGGAAAACGACTGTAATCAAAGAAGTGGTTAGATGCCTGTCTGGTCGTGCTGGCGGCTTCTACACTGAGGAGATAAAGGAGCATGGCCGACGCCGGGGCTTCAGAATTGTGACTTTGGATGGGCAAGAGGGCACCTTGGCTCATGTCAATATCAAGAGTCGCTATCGGGTCGGCAAATACGGTGTAGATGTGGTCAGTCTGGAGAGAGTGGGAGTGACGGCCATCCGGCGCGCCATCGTGGCCAGCGATTGCGTAGTCATTGATGAAATCGGCAAGATGGAACTCTACTCCGCTGCTTTCAAAAAGGCTGTGCTGGCCGCCATCGAGAGCGACAAACCGGTGCTGGGTACTATCATGCTTCGCTCTCATCCCTGGGCTGATGTCATCAAGACTCACCCTCAGGTGACCCTCATCAGGATCACCGAGGCCAACCGCGATGAGGCCGTGCAGCTTGTTCTGGACTCTTTGCGAGGAGCCTGACACTTGACAACAGAGCCGTTCATTATCAGTCACCCGCTTTTGGGACGTAACACTTTAGTTTTGTGAGCAACTGTCTACGAGGGCA
>JAOZOT010000048.1 GCA_029933115.1 Anaerolineae bacterium
TATGGATATGACGCCAACGCCCCTCGCCTTCCCGGCCGATCTACACATCCAGATTCCGCACATTCTTGGCGTGGGTCTGGATGAAGCGCTTGCGGGGCGGGACACTGGAGCCCATCAACATGTCAAAGGTACGGTCGGCGGCAGCGGCGTCCTCCACAGTCACCTGCAGGATGGTCCGCGCCTCTGGGTTCATGGTGGTCTCCCACAGTTGCTCCGGGTTCATCTCGCCCAGGCCCTTGTAGCGCTGAATGGTCACGTTGTCCCCCTTGAGCCGGGCCAAGAGTTTGTCCTTCTCCTCTTCGCTATAAGCGTAGTAGTGCTTCCTCTTGCTCTCGATGCGGTAGAGGGGCGGTTGAGCGATGAAGAGGTGACCATCCTCGATGAGAGGCTCCATATAACGGAAGAAGAAGGTCAGAAGCAGAGTGCGGATGTGCGCTCCGTCAACGTCGGCGTCGGTATTATGAGCGCAAATGCCCCCCAGGCCACAGATAAAGTTTTCGTCATCATCCACCGAGAAATCATAGACCATGCCGGTAGTGGGCTCGACCTCCCGCACCGAGCGCACCTTCAGGGCCACGAGATCCCCGGCAATAGGTGTGAAAGCACGATTGATGCCGGTGCGACCGGTGGCGTTCATTTTCTCCTCCAGCTTCCAAGCCAGGCTATGGTCTTGCCAAACAGGTCTGAGATATTCCAGATCCTTCTTACAAGTTACCGTCAAGATATAGACTGTGTGCTTCAAGGTCACCGGCTTACCTCGAATGAAGCCTGTAGGCACGCCTGTCGGCTCTCGTGTCGAGAGTGAAGAGATAACCCCATGAGCCAGAAGTAAATACATCAACTGACCGGCCAACTCTCGCGAGGTCGTAGTAAAGCTAATACTGGCATGGCCTACCGTACCATCGCCCAGGAAGTATCCTCGCAGGAAAGCCAGTTGTAACCGCTTGTCAACATTGAACACCAGATTGGGAATGCGTTTGGTCGCAGCTTCAGCCTCATCGAAGCCAAAAAGGTGCCGGAAAACAACAGCTATCACAGCGTTGACCACCTTCATCTCTCCAGCCCGTCCGCTACCGTAGGTGTACAGCGTAGGCTCGACACCGAACACACTCTGAAACGCAGCGGCGATTTCAGGAGCCATCTGCTTATTGTTGTTGCCAATAGTAAAGCGTACACCCCCTCGCTGACTGCAATGGCCCTCAGCTACGAAGAAACCCAACAAGGTCATCAGCGCTTCGTTGACCGGGATGAAGCGGGGGATGGAACAATGAGCGTAATGCTCTGGTGAAAGCCTGATCTCTCGATCACCGAACCAATCCAGATCATCGAGCGAAAGCTCGCTTAGCCGAATGTAATTTTTGACCCGATTGCACCCAGAGCCGCGGTACTGAGTGTTCCACACGTTGTCCAGGTGCGAATCCACGATAGTCACCTGGGACAGCATCTCCTTATAATCCAGCCCTAAAGCTTCTACGTACCGCTTGAAATGGGTTTTCGTCGGCCTAGATTGACCTTTCTCCCAAGCGTAATAAGTCACAGGCTGCTTGATCCCCACCGCTTCACAGATTTCGATTTGACTCAGTCCCTTGGCCAGACGCTGATGCGCCAACGCCTGTCGAACAGCGTGGGGAATCTCTACTCTAGCCTCAACCAGTTGGGGATTGCTCTCGTACTCGGTACGGATAACGGTTTTGTAAAATTCAGCGACGTCTTCACCGCGTACAAAAATCTCAACATCCAAGAGATCTTTGGCTTTAATCAACTCGGCCAGAAGGTCAATAAGCGGCGTATATTCGGCCTGACTGAGAGGTAAGCGACCAGGAGCCACGATGTAATCGCCCTCCCGCACCTCGCTTCCTTTCTTTAGAATCACCCGTCCATTCTGATAGATGAAAACACTATGCGATGAGGTCACTTTCACACGGCGTCCATAAGCCGTTTCGATCTCGTATAGAGGCTCGGTGACCCCGTGACGGATGATGGCCCTGATGGGCTTGAAAGTTGCTTTGCAAGTCTCTCGGTCAAAGCAAAGGACACGATAATCCGAAACGTCGGCTTGCTGAGAAATCCGCTCATCAATGAACTCTCCGATCCTAACCGCTCTTATCCGCCCATCGGGGTCCTGGACAAAGGCCTGTTCGTCGTGATCCACACTCATAACTATCACGCGATTGTAACGTAGATTGTCCAGATTAAACTGGTCGCCGATGCCGGTGCCCAGGGCAGTGATGAGGGCCTGTATCTCTTTGTTTTTCAGAGCCTTGTCCAGGCGGGCTTTTTCCACGTTGAGGATTTTGCCGCGCAGAGGCAGGATGGCCTGAAAGCGCCGGTCACGGCCCTGCTTGGCCGACCCGCCGGCGCTGTCGCCCTCCACGATGTACAACTCGGTCTTGGATGGGTCGCGCTCCGAGCAGTCGGCCAGCTTGCCCGGCAAGGTCACACTCTCCAGGGCACTCTTGCGGATGACCAGGTCCCGGGCCTGACGGGCCGCCTGGCGGGCCCGAGAGGCGGTCAGACACTTCTCGACGATAGCTTTGCCTTCCCGGGGGTGCGCCTCCAGGAAAGCAGAGAATGCTTCCGAGATGACCGATTCCACCTGGCCTTTGACCTCGGCGTTGCCCAGCTTGCTCTTGGTCTGACTCTCGAATTGAGGGTCGGTCATCTTGACGCTGATGATGGCCGTCAGCCCCTCGCGGGTGTCCTCCCCGCTAAAGTTGGGCTCGTTGTCCTTGAGAAGACCATTGCGGCGGGCATAATCGTTCAAAGTGCGGGTCAGAGCCGAGCGAAAGCCCGTCAGGTGAGTGCCGCCATCAACGGTATTGACGTTGTTGGCAAAGGCATAGACCGATTCAGCGTAACCATCGGTGTACTGGATGGCAGCTTCCACCAGCGTATCGTTGACTTGCTTCTCGATGTAGATAGGATCGTGCAGGGTCTTGCGGTTTTTGTTGAGATAGCGCACGAAGGAGGTGATGCCGCCTTCGAAGTAGAAGGTCATCTCTCTGGCCGGTACGTTCTCCAGCTTGCTGCCGCGCTCGTCACAGAACTTGATAGTCAGGCCCCGGGTCAAGAAAGCCATCTCGCGGAAGCGCTGCATCAGGGTCTCGAACCTGTAATCCAGAGTCTTGAAAATCTCGCTGTCGGCCAGGAAAGTGGTGGTGGTACCAGTTTCCTTGGCCGAGACCTTGCCGATAACCTCTACCGGCGTGACGGGCACGCCTCGCTCGTAGCGTTGGCGGTACAGCTTACCATCGCGCTTGACCTTCACCTCCATCCACTCAGATAGGGCGTTGACGGCCGAGACGCCCACACCGTGCAGGCCGCTGGCCACCTTGTAACCCCCGCTGCCGAACTTGGCCCCGGCGTGCAGGATGGTCATCACCACCTCCAGAGCCGGCTTGCCCGTTGGTTTGTGGATGTCCACCGGGATACCCCGGCCGTTGTCGGCGACAGTCACCACGTTGTCCTCGTGGATGGTGATCTCGATTCGGTCGCAGGCTCCGGCCAAAGCCTCGTCTATACTATTGTCCACCACTTCGTACACCAGATGGTGCAGGCCGCGCACATCGGTGGAGCCAATGTACATTCCAGGCCGGCGGCGCACCGCCTCCAACCCCTCCAGCACCTGGATGTCAGTCGCATCGTAGTGTAGAAATTCGTCTGTCACTTTTGACCAACCTCCGCTTGCCCTGCCAACTCCTCTTGCCAGGCTACGTATCTATCACGATAGAAGGTAAAACCAGACGCAGTCAGGCCGCTGCCTATGTAGGCGTTGCCCACGATAGCCACCAGCGTCCCCCACGAGTTGGTGCTCAACATCCGCCAGATGATGGAAAACCCGGCTCCGATGAGCCCTATCAGCATCATCAAACCAATAGTGGACCAGAAATTGCGCCTGACCACGTTAAAGCTGTTCCAAAAAGCCCGCAGGATGCCTGTGTCGTTGAGGATAAGGGCATTGATAAAGAAAAAAAGGTAAATGTAGAGCCAGAGGCCAATCCACAGGGAACTGATGAATACAAAGTTGCCCATCAGTTGAGCCAAGTTTCTGCTCACCAGACTGAGCAGGGTAACCATAACCAACAGCGGTACACCCAACATCAGCAGCCCCATGAAAATCAGCAGGGCTATCAAGGCCACTCTGGCCCACCAGATCCAGACCCGTTGCAGGACATGAGCTACATCCACCTGGCTATCGCGCACTTCCTGAGCGATGAAACCCAGGTAGAAGCAACCGATGAGTATGCCAACCAGAGTCAGAAGAATGTACAATCCCAGAAAGACGAACTCACTCCGCATTTCAATGACAGGCAGAGGCCGACTCAAAAAGCTCGTCTCAGGAACTTGAAAAGTCACCAGGCTGGAGATGTTCAAAGTTACGCCCAGAGTTTCGAGCCAGGGGTTGGGAGAGAACAAGCTGGGCATACCCAGCTTTCTGACAATAAGGAAAGAGAAGGCGTTGAAACTCTGACCGGCCTGTTCCAGGAGATCTTTCATTTCGGCCAAAGCCAGTAATTCTTCCGGGCTGGCGTTGGATGGCAAAACGATGAGAGACAGCGCCCTTTTCACCAGCGGGGAGATAGATAACCTGGGCCCCATCCACAAATAAAGGTCCAACAGCGCCGGAATAGAAATCAACCATATTCTTTTAGTGATGGCCTCAAAGCCGCCAGACAAACTATTGATGACGCTCAAAAACGTTCCGCCTCCTGAAGTCTATTTTACCATATTTCACCCAATCTGGAAAATACAGGGCTCTTTACATATTATACCAGAACTTTTGTTCGGTTGTCAACAAACCAGAATTGAGAACCTGCGCCGCAGGGCGGGGGCATGGGGGGTAATCCTCCTCCACTGCACAAAACCTTAAACCCTCGCTCGGTTGTCAACAAGCCAGAATTGAGGTACAATTAGCGGGGAGGACTACTCTGTGAGGCTGGTTACTCTGACCACTGATTTCGGCCTGACCGATAGCTACGTGGGAGTGATGAAAGGGGTGATCCTGGGCATTGACCCAACGGTCACCATCGTGGACATCTCCCACGACATCGCTCCTCAGGACGTACAAGAAGCAGCTTACGTCATCTACGCCGCTTATCCCTACTTCCCACCCGATACCATTCACGTGGTGGTCGTTGATCCAGGGGTCGGCAGTCGGCGGAGAGCCATTGCCCTGCGAGCGGCTCAGGCCTACTTCGTAGCCCCCGACAACGGCGTCCTGAGTTACGTGCTGGCCAGAGAGGAGATGGAGGAGGCCGTTGACCTCACCAACTCCAGGTATCACCGCCCCACAGTCAGCCACACCTTCCACGGTCGAGACATCTTTGCGCCCGTGGCGGCCCACCTGGCCCGAGGCGTCCCACTGACCGAGATGGGCGAGCCGCTGACCGAGATCGCCACCTTCCCCCTGCCCCAACCACAGATGCTACCCAACGGGGAGGTGATAGGCCACGTCCTGCACATTGACCGTTTTGGCAATCTCATTTTGGACGTCAGAGGAGAGGACCTTGCCCTGGATGACGGGATCGTCTTGGAAGTCGCCGGCCGCCGCATCCAGGGTCTGAGGCGCACTTTTGCCGATGTGCCGGCCGGAGCACTGGTAGCCTACATTGGCAGCACAGGCCACCTGGAAATCGCCTTAAGGGAAGGCAACGCCGCCCAGTCGCTTGATATAAAAAGAGGGGATAAAATCCTGTTGAGGGAGGCTAAAAAGGGTGAGGGCAAGGGATAAAATACTATTTACCACTCTAATCCTCGTTGACCACCTGTTGGGTACCAATCTGGTAGAGAAGGAACTAGCCCGCCGTGAGGCCAAGGTCGCCCGTTACAGAGCCCGCATGACAGAGCTGGAAAAGCAGTTAATCAGATTGGAGGGCCTGCTGGAAGCGATCAACCTGCGTCTGTGCCTGCTCTACCTGCGGGAGCGGAGTTTGCTGTCGCCTGAGCGCTGGCTGTCCTTCGATCCTAATGACCCAGACGAGGACAAGGGCCTTGACCTGCTCATCGAGCACCTGGTCAAGCCCCGCCTGGCGACAATCGAAATGGACAAAGTCGAAGAAGGGCACTACGTTTATCACCTCCAACCCAACTGGGCAGCCATCCGTGCTTTTTTCGCCGAACAGCAGGCCGAGTTAGAGTCCAGCATGGAAGGCTGGCTATCGAGGCTGGAACCTTAAAATTTAGAAAATTCGTTCTGGCACCCCTTGACTTTTTACACGCTTCAGTGTATAATGTAATTACCGACAACTAACGTGTGCTCTTTTTTTAGCGCCAACTACACGTTATAGTGTAGCACCAATAGAGAAGGGGAGAGTAGATATGGGAACTTATTCTCTTGAGACGCTCGTTCGCAAATGGAGGCTGAGCGAACTAACCACCGAACAGGCCATCGGCCAGATTTTGTTAATCCTCCGAGAATTGGTCAAGCGAGTGGAAGCACTGGAAGGGAAAGAGGAGGAGGTCAACAAGCGTTCACGCTAACTTAACACAAACTACAAAACACATCCAAGTTAAGGAGATTTTATGATGTTGAGATAGGAATATTGGCCTATTGACCTTCAGGTCGTGAATGTGGTAAAATTAAAAAGCCAGAATCTCTATGGGAGTACAAAGACTGTGGCTGGAGAGAGGGTTCTAGTCGTAGACGACCGAAGGGACAACATCGAGTTCGTTGTAGATTACGTCCTCAAACCTAATGGCTACGAGGCTCTTACGGCCAAGGACGGTGCGGAGGGTCTCCGCAAGGCCCTGACCGAAAACCCCGACCTGATCATCATGGACAACAATATGCCCAAGATGACCGGTCTGCAGGTCATGGAAGCCTTGAAAGAAAAAGGGCTCAACATCCCGGTCATTCTGATGACCTTCCACGGTTCGGAGAGCCTGGCCGTACAATTCTTTCGCCTTGGCGTAAAGGACTACATCATCAAGCCCTTCACTGTAGAAGAGATGCTAGAGGCCATTGACCGCGCTTTGACCGAGGTACGGCTGAGAAAGGAAAGGGACAAAGCTCTGGCCGATCTAGTACAGGCCAACCGTCAGCTAGAACGCCGAGTCAAGGAACTCAACATCCTCTATGGCATTGGCAAGTCGGTAGCTTCGCTGTTGGACCTGGAGAAGCTTCTGGGGCGCGTGGTACAAGCCGCCGTCTACATCACCGGGGCCGAGGAAGGCTTCCTGATGCTGGTGGACGAGGAGACCGGCGAATTATACGTTCGGGCGGCTCAGGGGCCCAAGGAGAAGTACCCGCGCAGCCTGAAACTGAGAGTGGAAGACAGTATCGCCGACGGGGTGGTCAGAACCGGTGAAGCAGTGATGATTGGGGGCTCGGCCAAAGAAAACGACCTGAGAACAGTCTACCTGGTCAAGGCGCTCTTGAGCGCTCCTTTGAAGACCAAAGACAAGGTCATCGGCGTCCTCAGCGTTGATAATAAAACCTCCAGCAAAACTTTTACCGACAACGACCTGTATCTGCTCTCGGCTCTGGCCGACTATGCGGCTATCGCTATCGAGAACGCACGGCTTTTTACCGCTGTGAAAAGCGAACAAAGCAAGCTAGGGACCATCATCGGCAGCACAGAAGACGCCGTCATTGTCACCGATAGTGAAATGCGGGTGCTCCTGCTCAACAAGGCAGCGCGGAAAGCCTTTGGCATAAAATCAGCAGAGGTAACCAACAAGCCCATAGCCCAAATCGTTAAGAACGATTCCCTGATTGAGCTCTTCGTGCGCTCGATTGATGGTAGCCAGGCAAAACAAGGGGAGATTCCTCTGGAAGACGGGCGCACTCTCAACGCTAACTTGACCCCCATCCCTGGCGTGGGCTATGTGGCTGTGATGCAGGACATCACCCACCTCAAAGAGTTGGACAGAATGAAATCAGAGTTCGTGTCCACTGTCTCCCACGATCTGCGCTCGCCGTTGACCACCATTAAGGGCTTTGTCCAACTTTTGCCCAAGGCCGGCCCCCTCACCCCCCAGCAGCAGGAGTTCAGGACCAAAATCTTGAACAGCGTAGAGAACATCACTGAACTGATTGAAGACCTGCTTGACATCGGCAAGATCGAGGCCGGCGTAGGTCTGGAGATGGACGTTTGCCAACTGGATGCCATCATCAACAAAGTTGTGGAGAATCTGAGAAGCCAGGCCGAGGCCAAGGGGCAGCGCCTGCACGTAGAGTTACCCCCGCAACTTCCCCCGGTGTTGGGCAATGACCTCCGTCTAGGACAAGTGGTAGCCAACCTGGTGAGCAACGCTATCAAGTACACCCCTGACGGAGGTTTGATCAATGTACGAGCCCGCAATAGCAACGATCAGGTAATAGTCAGCGTGCAAGACACAGGCCTCGGTATCCCCCCGGCCGACCAGCCCTATATCTTTGACAAGTTCTACCGGGTCAAGAGCCCAGAAACCGAGGGCATCAGCGGTACAGGATTGGGTCTGGCCATCGTCAAATCGGTTATCGAGCGGCACAATGGCCGGGTGTGGGTTGAAAGCGAGCCCGGCGTGGGCAGCACCTTCACTTTTATTTTGCCCAAATACAACGGGCGAAAGATGTAGTTGCAAGAACACAGGAACGACACAGGTTGAAAAATTTAAGGAGCAAATCGGGCGAAAGCCCGTTTTTGTTTCGAGTTCACAACCGATTTTACCAGATGGCCGAGATGTGATAGAATAGAGAGCAAAGAGGACTGCAACTACTCACCCTCCCGCAGGTTTGGACTTTGGGCACAAAAATGTGCCCCGGTCGGATGTTGAATCCCGCATAAGCCGTCAACCGTAACCTGCGGGAGGGGCCGCTGCGCAGGTGCAAAAAGCAAAGGGAAGAGACCATGAACATACTTGAAATACCCTTCATCGCCGCCATTCGACAGAACCACGCGCTGGAACACGCCACCATTCACGTTTTGACTCAACGCAACCCTTACCTGCGGCTGGTGGGGCGCACCACGCCCAGAGGGTTTCTCATCTACGGCGAAGTAGATACCGAACTCGTGACCGAGGCCGCTGCAGAAGCGCTGACACGGCTGCAAAGCGGAGAAAGAGGGCTGGCTGTTCATCCCCGCTGTGGCACCAACCTCGCCACGGCCGGGGTACTGGCCGGCCTCTCTGCCTTCGCGGTCACAAGCGTTCGCTCCAAATCCCGCCTGGCCAAGCTGCCTCAGATCCTTCTGGCTACCACGGCAGCCATCATCGTGGCCCAACCCCTGGGCCTGGCTCTGCAGGAATACCTGACCACCTCGCCACAAGTGGAAGGGGTCCGGATTGCAAAGATCACGCGGCAAGTGATGGGCAGAATCACCGTCCACCGGGTGGACCTGGAGCGAGGGTGAAAATGTTCTACGTCCTGCACGGCGAGGACGAGTTCTCGCGCTCCGAAGTTCTGGCGAAAATGAAGGCCCGGATGGGCGACCCGGCCATGGCCGACCTCAATACCACAGTCCTTGACGGGACCAAAGTCAGCCTCTCCGAGTTGATGCACGCCTGCGACGCTGTGCCTTTCCTGGCCGACCGGCGCCTGGTCATCGTCGAGGGGCTCTTGACCAGATTGGAGGCCGGAGGGAAGGAGCAGCCCGCCTGGAAAAAGGAATACCTGGAGGCACTGACAGCCTATCTGGAGCGCCTGCCGGAGACCACGCGCCTGGTCTTCCTGGAAAGCAAATCTCTCAATCCCAATCACTCTGTCCTCAAGCTGGCCCTGGCCGACAAGGAGCGAGGGTATGTTAAGGAATTTCGACCGCCGACGAGCGGCAAGCTGCGACGGTGGATTACAGATCGGGTGGAGAGGAAAGGAGGCGAGATCGAGCCCTCGGCGGCTGAGGCCCTGGCTGCTTTCGTCGGCAGCGACCTGCGCCTGCTAGATCAAGAACTCGACAAGCTCGTCTCCTACGTGAACAGAGCCCGGCCAATCACCAGAGCCGACGTGCACCTCCTCGTCAGCTACGCCCAGCAGGCCAACGTCTTCGAGATGGTAGATGCCCTCGGAAGGCGCGACGGCGAGCAGGCTCTCAAGCTCCTGCACCGCCTGCTCGAAGATGGGGAACATCCCCTCTCGCTGCTGGGCATGATCGTCCGTCAATTCAGGATCATGATTCAGGTCAAAGACCTGATAGCGCGGGGGGTTCCTCCCGCCAAGGTCGGCGCTCAGTTAGGACTCCACCGCTTCGTGGCCGAGAAGGGCCTGCGGCAGTCGCGAAACTTCTCGATGAAGCAGCTCGAGACCATCTACGGCAAGCTGTTGGAGACAGACCTGGCTATCAAAACCGGCCGGATGGACCAGGTCCTGGCGCTGGATATGCTGGTGGTGGGGCTGAGCAAAAGCAGATAGCCCAACGCAAAAGGGTCCGAGTTTCATCGAAACTTCGGACCCTTTGACTTTCACCCGCCGGCTAGTCCTGGGCCAATTTCTTTTTCTCCTCCTCGACCAGCACGCGGCGCAGGATTTTGCCCACCATAGTCTTGGGCAGCGACTCACGGAACTCGACGAATTTGGGGACTTTGTAGGGAGCCAGGTTTTCGCGGCAGAAGGCAATTATCTCCTCCTCCGTTGCCGTCTCGCCTGGCTTGAGGACAACATAGGCTTTGACCCGTTCGCCTTTCTCCACGCCCACAGGGACGCCAGCCACGGCCGCTTCCATGACCTTGGGATGCTGATAGAGCACGTCCTCCACTTCGCGAGGGTAGATGTTGTAGCCGCCCGCTCCCAGGATCATGTCTTTTTTGCGGTCAACGATCTGGAAATAGCCGTCCTCGTCCATCCGGGCAATGTCGCCGGTATACAGCCAGCCCTTGCGCAGCGTGTTGGCCGTCTCCTCGGGATTGTTCCAGTAACCTTTCATGACCTGAGGGCCTCTGATCACCAACTCGCCAACCTCGCCGGGCGGTAGTTCTTTCTCCCCCGTCTCCACATCCACGATCTTGGCTTCGGTGTCGGGGAAGGGCACGCCGATGGTGCCGATCTTGCTCCGGCCAAAGATGGGGTTGGCATGGGTGACCGGGCTGGCCTCACTGAGCCCGTATCCCTCGACCAGCCTACCCCCTGTGATAGCCTGGAATTTCTCCTGCACCTCCACAGGCAGCCCCGCCGCGCCGCTGATACAAGCCTTGATAGAACTGACGTCAAATTTGCTGATCTCCGGGTAGTTGTTGATGGCCACGTACATGGCCGGCACCCCGGTGAAAATAGTGGGGTGATGTTTGTTGATGGACTTCAGGATGTGGATCAGGACGCGGGGGTTGGGGATGAGAAGCATAGCCCCCCCGATGAGGATGCCGTGGTTCATGCACGTGGTCATGCCGTAGCTGTGAAACAGAGGTAAAGCAGTGAGCAGGACCTCCTTACCCTCTTCGCTTTTGGTGAACCAATAGCGAGTTTGAACGGCATTGGCCAACAGGTTGCTGTGGGTGAGTTCGGCGCCTTTGGAGATGCCGGTAGTGCCACCGGTGTACATCAGCACGGCCGTATCTTTCGGACTAACTTCGACCGGGGTTGGTTCGGCCGGGGCGCTTTTCAGCAGGTCCTGGAACCAATAAGTGTCGGCCTCGCCTGAAATATCCTGGTAGTGGCCCTCCTTCTTCTCCACAGCCAAAGTGAAGAGGAACTTGAGCAGGCCGGGGAAATACTCCTTGATGTTGGTGACGATGACCCGCTTGAGGGGGGTCTCGGCCCTGATTTTCTTGACGGTGGGGTACATCAGAGAGAGGGAGACGATGGTCTCGGCGCCGGAGTCGTTGAGTTGGTGCTGGAGCTCACGGGCCACGTATTGGGGGTTGCAGGGCACGATGATCCCGCCGCACATGAGGATGGCGTAATAGGCTATGATAAACTGAGGGCAGTTAGGCAGATAGAGGGCGACCCGGTCCCCCTTCTTCACCCCAAGCTGTTGCAAAGCTGCGGCGAAGCGTTTGGTGAGATCGTAAATCTCGCGGTAGGTCATCTTGGCGTCGAGGAGCATGTTGCCCAGAGGCTCGACGACGTTGCCAAAGATGGTAGCCGTGTTGTTAGGATACTTGCGGGCAGTATCCGCCAAGATCTGGTACAGGGGGATGTCGGGGTAGGCGATACTCGGTGGCACACTTGCCTCGTAATGCTCAAGCCAGGGCTTCTCCATGACTATCTCCTCCTTTTCCACTTGGATGGACCTGCGCAGCGGAAGCCCCCTCTTATACTCCGCAGACTTTTTCGCGGCGCAAGTCACCGGGGTCAGCGTGGATAAGGCTGATGCTAGCCTTTGCTCCTTCAGGGTTCCCACGCCGACGGCCATTAAACTCTTTTCTCCAGTATAATGCATTTAAAGATGCTTGTCAAGAGCGAAAACCGTCTACTTCCTCATGCTCAAGCCAATGCGCCTTCGCTCCAGATCAAGGCTGATGGCTTCCATCACATCGCCCACCGAGACCACTTCCAGAGAGGTAACAGTTTAGTTTTGTGGGGGCATTTGGCCTGACCCCCGAGCTAAAGCTCAGGGCTGAGCAACTCAAGCCCGCTGAAGCGGGCTATCGGCCCGCGTAGATGGCCAGTAACTACTCACCTCGCTCGGCTTGGATTTGCAATCCAAGCCTATAGCGGCCAACTTGCTTCAATTTTGTCCGTTGGACCCGCCGGATGGCAAATCCGGCGGGAGCAAGTGAGTAATTATACGTACTGAAAAGGGCCGGGGGTCAATGGCGTCTCAAACTCTAACAAAACTCTAACATTCCTCTAGCGTTCTTCTAACAGTAGCAAGGTAGAATAAAAGCGCAACAGCCTGAAGGAGAAGCGATATGAGCAGGAGACCAGCCTGTGCCAATTGCGGCATCGAAATACGCTGGCAGCCAACCATCGTTGACGGTATACCCTACTGCTGTCCGGGATGCAGTCAGGGTGGCCCCTGCGAGTGCGACTATTCCCGGCTGCCCAGGACTGATGATAACACTGCCATTGTGCCTTTTGTCATTCCTGCCCACGCACCTTCTTCCAACGGGAAAAGCGAGCAAGTAAAGAAAAAGAGCTAGAGGAGGTATTGTCAGATGTCTAAAATCATAGGTATTGACCTGGGAACGACTAATTCCGTTGCAGCCGTGATGGAAGGTGGCGATCCAACGGTTATCACTACCGCTGAGGGGGGGCGTTTGTGCCCTTCAGTGGTAGCTTTCACCAAGACAGGCGAGCGTCCGGTAGGTCAGACGGCCAAGCGCCAGGCAGTGGTCAACCCCGAGAATACCATTTTCTCCATCAAGCGGTTGATGGGGCGGCGTTACAACGACCCCGAAGTGAAAAAGGCTCAAGAAGTGCTGCCCTATAAGATCGTGGAAGGACCCAGCGGCGACGCCCGGGTCTGGATCCCTCAGACGGGTAAGGAATACACTCCCCAAGAGATTTCGGCCATGATCTTGCAAAAGCTGAAAAAGGACGCCGAAGCCTATCTGGGCGAGCCGGTCACCCAGGCCGTCATCACCGTGCCCGCCTACTTCAACGACTCTCAGCGCCAGGCCACCAAGGATGCGGGCAAGATCGCCGGCCTGGAAGTGTTGCGCATCATCAACGAGCCCACGGCGGCCTCATTGGCCTACGGCCTGGACAAGAAAGAGGCCGAGACCATCTTGGTCTTTGACCTGGGTGGCGGCACTTTTGACGTGAGCATCCTGGAGGTCGGCGAGGGCGTGGTGGAAGTCAAGGCCACCAACGGTGACACCTACCTGGGTGGTGACGACTGGGATCAGCGCATCGTCGAATGGATCTGCGACGAGTTCAAAAAAGACCAGGGCATTGACTTGCGGAACGACCGTCAGGCCATGCAGCGCCTGAAGGAAGCAGCCGAGAAGGCCAAGATCGAACTCTCCACAGTGATGGAGACCGAGATCAACCTGCCCTTCATCACCGCCGACGCTTCGGGCCCCAAGCACCTGCAGATGAAGCTGACGCGGGCCAAGCTGGAGCAGTTGACCGAAGACCTGGTGCAACGCTGTGTGGGGCCTTTCAACCGGGCTCTGGAAGATGCCAAACTCAGCGCCGGTGACATTGACGAAGTGGTGCTGGTAGGTGGGGCAACCCGTATGCCCATGATCCAGGAACTGGTGAAAAAGCTGACCGGCGGCAAAGAGCCTCACAAAGGCGTCAACCCCGATGAGGTAGTGGCTGTGGGTGCCGCCTTGCAGGCCGGCGTGCTGGCCGGTGAAGTGAAGGATGTGTTGCTGCTGGACGTCACGCCCCTGACCTTGGGAGTGGAGACTTTGGGCGGCGTCATGACGCCCCTCATCGAGCGCAACACCACCATCCCGGTGCGCAAGAGCGAGATCT
>JAOZOT010000399.1 GCA_029933115.1 Anaerolineae bacterium
GCTAAAGCTCAGGGCTGAGCAACTCAAGCCCGCCGAAGCGGGCTATCAACCTGCGCAGATGGCCGTTTAGGGCGCTTTCAGCGCCCTTCCCCTGCTCAGCCCGGCGATTTATCGCCAGGCGGGAGGCGGTGACTTATCATCCGTTGCAAACGATGCCCAGCTTGCTGTTATCCCCCAGAGTCATCTTGTGCGCTTTGGGTTTCAGCGGTGAGCGGGTGATCTCTACATTGCGACCGATGAGCGAGTCTTCGATGCGCTGATCAATGTCAACGATGCGGCTATACTCCAACACGATAGAGTGCTCGATCTCGCTGCCCTCGATCAACACGTGATGGTAAATCGAGGTGAAAGGGCCGATGTAAGAGTTGACAATGCGTGTCTCCTGGCCGATGATGGCCGGCCCCCGGATGACGCTGTTGATGATTTCGGCTCCCTTTTGGATGGTCACCTTGCCGCTCACGTGAGAATCGCGATCCACATAGCCCTCGATGCGCGGAGTGATTTCGTCCAACACCAGACGATTGGCATCCAACATGTCACCCGGCGCGCCGGTGTCAATCCACCAACCCTCGTGGATGTAGGGGTAGACCTTGTAACCTTTGTCCACCAGATACTGGATGGCATCGGTGATCTCCAGTTCACCGCGCCAGGAAGGGGTAATTGCGTTCACAGCCTCAAAGACGTGATGGTCGAACATATAGATGCCCACCAGAGCCAGGTTGCTCTTGGGCTGGCGGGGCTTTTCCACCAGGCGCACAATGCGCCCATCCTGCAGTTCAGCCACGCCGTATTGCTCAGGGTGAGGGACACGGGTAAGGACAATCTGGCAGTTGTAATCACTGTCCTGAAACTGCCGTACCAGAGAAACGATGCCACCTTCAATAACGTTGTCGCCCAGGAACATGACGAATCGCTCATCGCCCAAAAAGTGCTGAGAAATCTTTACCGCGTGAGCCAGCCCCAGGGGAGCCTCCTGGGGAATGTAGGTGATCCTGACTCCCCATCGGGAGCCGTCGCCCACAGCAGCCTGGATCTCCTCTGCTGTGTCACCCACCACCACCCCTATGTCAGTGATGCCGGCCTCGATGATAGCTTCGATGACCCGGAAAAGGACTGGCTTGTTGGCCACCGGCACCAATTGCTTGGCGCTGGTGTAGGTGATGGGATAGAGGCGGGTGCCCTTGCCACCGCTGAGTACTAAACCCTTCAAAGCTCATCCCCCTTTCGTCCGCTAGTCAAAGTTACGCCTTTTGCCTCCTGACTTTGCTTATTATAGCATCACCTGGGTTAGAATTCAACTCTGGTCTCACGCTTTTCCTTTCCTTTCTGGCCAAAATGTGGTAAGATAGAAAAGAATATCGTGCAAGTTTGGACTTGCTGAGAAGGAAGGGAGGATAGAGACAATGAAGCTGAGGGTCTTTATTGCTCTGGGGCTGCTGCTGGCAGGGGTGGTATCTTGCAGCCCTCGCTCTGAAAAGGGACCGGTGGAGTTGACCTATACTGCCCCGGTTGAAATCAGCGTCAAAGCTGGAGAGAACCTGCCCGGCACCGACATCCGTTACGTGGGCAAGTCCGAAAAAGGCGCCGAAGTGCTCATCGCCGGACAGCACGCCTTCAAGCAGAAGGGGGATTCTCTGGACTGGAAAGGCAATCCCGTTGAGGATGTGTCGGTGGACCTTTCATTGCGCATCCTGTGGTTTACAGAAGAGACCCTGCACCTGGTGGGGACGGGGAAAGTCGTTGTGCGGCAACCCGCCCCTCAGTCAGGTCTCATCCAAACCGATTCGCCGCTAAAGTTCGCCAACGCCCCGGTGACTTATGGAGTGGCTCGCAACGAGTACATCCCCGGCACCACCATCGAGTACCTGGGCAAAGAGGAGAAAGGAGCCCATCTAGGGGGCATTGACGGCTATCCCTACCGCAAGGGAGCCGATTCCATTCTTTGGGAAGGCCGGCTCAAAGACAAAGTCTACTTGCGATTGAACGTGCGTGTGCTGTACATCGGTGAGGATTCACTGCGCGTCGGCGGCACAGCCAGCATCTGGATTGCGCCTTGAGAGGGCTTGCGCGGTGGATCGGGGGGTATGTGCGTCAATTGATGAACCATCCCCCGCTGTGACAGCGTGTCTGAAAAATGCTCGTAGTGGCGACTTGAGTCGCTAACGGCCGGTGCTCTGAGGCTAAAAACGACTGAAGTCGTTACTACGAGCGCCGCCCTCTGAATTTTCAGACACGCTCTGAGTTGATTCGGGAGGGGCAAAAAGACCGATGCATCCTATCCTATTGCGCTTCGGCTCTGTCATCATCTATACTTACACCGTCTTTCTGGATGTGGGCTTGGTCTGCGGCCTGGTGGTGGCCTGTCTGCAAGGTAAACGCCGAGGGATTGTCCCCGAGCGCATTATTGACGCCGCCTTGTGGACAATGATAGCAGGCATAGCCGGCGGCCGGGTGGGCTATGTGCTGGCCAACCGGGAATACTTCGCAGAGAACTTCAGAGAGGCTTTTTACGTTTGGGAGGGCGGGCTGACTTTTCAGGGGGCCTTCCTGGCTGGATTGCTGGCCCTTTTCTTGTATAGCGCCTATCACAAACTGCCCTTCCTCGCCCTGGCCGATGCGGCCGCCCCAGGGCTGGCCCTGGGGCAGGTCTTTGGCTGGTTGGGCTGCCTGATGAGCGGCTGTGCTTATGGGCTGGAAAGCCACGGAGCCACCTCGATCCTGGCCCATCTCTCTCTCGACCTGCCCGACATCTACGGCATCAACGCCCCCCGCTTTGCCACCCAGCCGCTGGCCAGCGCTCTCAGCCTGGCCATTTTTATCCTCCTCTTGTGGGTCACCCGCCGTCGCCGGCCCCCCGGCCCTCAGGGTGGGCCTTTCCCCGGTTTCACCTTCGCTCTGTACCTGCTCCTGTACGCAAGCGGCCTATTTCTGCTAGAGTTCACCCGCGGTGACGAGGCCACCTACTGGGGCCCGTGGCGGGTCTCCCAGTGGCTCTACCTGGCCGAAGCTGTCTCGGCCCTGATATTCCTCGCTTTCCAATCCACCTCATCTCTAACAAAACTCTAACGTTCCTCTAATGCTATTCTAATACAATGTTGCTAGAATAAGGGCGGACAATCGGTAGTAGCCGATTAATAAATAGCACTTGAATAGAGGAGGTGCATCATGGCTAGGAATTTAGTGCGGTGGGAACCCTGGAGTGACCTGATGTCTCTGCGGGAGGCGATGGATCGGCTCTTTGAGGAGAGTTTTGTGCGCCCCCGTGCCGGCTGGCTGACTCCTCTGGGGGGCGAGACTCTGGCCGTGGATATGTACGAAACCGATGACGAAGTCGTTGTCAAGACGGCCGTGCCCGGCGTCAAGCCCGAGGACATTGATGTCAGCATCACCGGCGATGTCCTGACCATCAAGGGCGAGACCAAGGCCGAGGAGAAGGTGGAGAAGGCGAACTATATTCGCCAGGAGCGCCGTTACGGAGCTTTCTCCCGCTCCCTCACCCTGCCGAGCACGGTGGTAGCCGATAAGGCCACAGCCGAGTTCGAGAACGGCGTGCTGACCCTGACTCTCCCCAAGGCCGAGGAAGTCAAGCCCAAGACCATCAAGGTCAAAGCCAAGGGCAAGAAGTAAGCCTGGGCCCCGAGCTAAAGCTCAGGGCTGAGCAGCTCTAGCCCGCTGATGAAGGTTGAGAAAATAGTTCGGTAATCCGGTCCGACCCAAGCGCGGGGCTGAAGTCCCCGCGCTGAGAGGGCCAAGCCCCTTCGGGGCTGAGATGTGCCTTGTCTGGACCTGAAAACAGCCCGCAGGGCTTTGCCCTTTCAGCCCGACGGCTTTAGCCT
>JAOZOT010000049.1 GCA_029933115.1 Anaerolineae bacterium
CTCCAACCACCCAACGAGGTCTCCTACCTGGGTCAAAATCAGGTCCGGCCGCATCTCAGAGAAACGCTCCGGTGAACCGGCTCCTGTCAACACAGCCGCCGTCCTGGTTCCTGCCGCCCGGCCAACCTGCACGTCCAGCGGATGATCACCAACCATCAACGTCTGTTGAGGCTTGACGCCCATCAGTCGCAGAGCCGTCTGCAAGTGCTCCGGGTCCGGCTTGACCGCGCTCACCTCGTCTCGTGTCAGTAGCACATCATAGACCAGTGGGTTTTCCGCCAGGATGCGTTCCACTGCCGCCCGACAATTGCGGGTGACAATGGCTACTCTGATCCCTCGCTCTCGCAGCCAGCGGAGCAACTCTGGCACTTCAGGGTACATCTGAGCCCGGCTTGCTGCTTCCAACTCTATAGCCACGACGGCTGCTTCGGCCTCTCGGCGGAAGGCCCGCGCCTTCTCCTCATCATCCGCCTTCAGTTCCCGCACGGCGTCCTCGATCAACTCCAGGACATAGAGGGCGCCCCGCCCTTCCATTGAAAGGCCATATTGGGACACAAGGGCTTCTATCCTGGCCCGCATCTGTCCAAAGTCAATGTTCAAGTGCACCAGCGTGCCGTCAAAATCGAACAGGATGGCTTCAATGTCCCGAAGGTTTGCCCCAGAGCCCATGCACGCTCCTGCCAAGCCGGTTTTTGACCGGGGTTTTCGTACCACAATAGCCTTTATACTCCCTCTGGAACCCTTTCCTCCTCCTCCAGTTCATCCTCTTCGGTGGAGAGGGAAGCTTCCTCGACCAGAGGCAATTTAGCGGCCTCCATACTCTCCGCCTCTCCTACCTTCGCAAGGTGCTGCTTCTTCTCTCGGAAGCCTGTTCCGGCCGGAATAAGCTTGCCGATGATTACGTTTTCCTTCAGGCCGAGCAACTCGTCTGTCTTGCCTTCGATAGCTGCGTTGGCCAGGACATTGATGGTATGCTGGAAGGAAGCAGCAGACAAAAAGCTATCGGTGTTCAAGGCGGCTTTGGTTATTCCCAGCAGAACCGGCTGTGCCGTGGCTGGCTGCTGACCGGCCATAGCCACTTTAGCGTTAACGTCGGCGAAAACGAGGCGGTCTACCAGTTCTCCCATGAGGAAGTGGGTATCTCCCGGTGAGACCACACGCACCTTTTTCAACATCTGACGGATGATCATCTCCATGTGCTTATCGTTGATGTTCACCCCTTGAGAGCGGTAGACTCTTTGTATCTCCTCCAGCAGATAGCTTTGAGTGGCCTCCCGGCCCAGGATGCGCAAGATCCGATGCGGGTTGAGGGAGCCTTCGGTCAGTTGCTGGCCGGCTACTACTCTCTGGCCGCTTTCCACCAGCAGCCGGGCAGCCGACGGCACCTCATACTCTCGCTCCTCGCGCTGCTCGTAGCGTACCACAACCTGACGGTCCTCCCGTGAGATTCTGCCTCCCGTCGTAGCTACTATCTCGCGTTCTCCACGGCGAGCCAGAGGAGTGCCCGCCTCTATCTTGTCGCCGTCTTCCACCAGGATTTTCCAGCCGCGTTTGATGTCGTATCTGTCCTCAAAGATCTCACTGGCGACGACTCTGATGCGGCGCATTCCATCCTCATGAATGATCTCCACCAGGCCATCAATGTCAGACATGATGGCCTCTCCCTTTGGAGTCCGGGCCTCGAAAAGCTCCTGGACCCGGGGCAGACCGTGGGTGATGTCGGATATACCGGCCACACCTCCTGTGTGGAAGGTACGCAGAGTGAGCTGTGTTCCTGGCTCGCCGATAGACTGGGCAGCGATGATGCCCACCGCTTCTCCCACTTTGACCAGCCCACCGCGGGCCAGATCACGACCATAACACATAGCACACACGCCATGTCGGAGCTCACAGGCCAAAGGCGAACGAACGTAGACCTTTTCTATGCCTGCGCGTTCGATGGCTTGGGCTTGCTCTTCCTCAATCATCTGCCCTGCTTCCACGATGGTTTGCCCGTCCCCGGGCGCCACCACCGGTGCTGCTGCTATCCGCCCCAGGATCCGTTGCGCCAGGCCAGCGTTGCTCCTGGGCGCGTCCCACCCTTGAACCCAGATACCGGCCCGGGTGCCGCAGTCCTGAGCATTGATGATGATGTCTTGGGCCACGTCCACCAGGCGTCGCGTCAGATAGCCGGCGTCGGCCGTGCGCAAGGCCGTGTCGGCCAGACCTTTCCGCGCGCCGTGAGTGGAGATAAAGTACTCCAGGGCAGTCAGGCCCTCACGGAAGTTGGAACGGATGGGCAGAGCGATGATACGACCCGAAGGGTCGGCCATCAAGCCGCGCATACCGGCCAACTGTCGGATAGGCTGGAAGCCTCCTTTGGTTGCTCCTGAGACGGCCATCGCCCGGATGGGACCCGTGGGGTCCAGGCTTTGGGCGACGGCTTCGGTTATCTCGTCGGTGGCCCTGGTCCAGAGCTCCACGGTTTTGACGTACTGCTCGTCCTCGGTGATGAGGCCGCGCCGATACTGGTGTTCTACAGCGTTGACCTCTTCGGTCACCTTCTCCAGGATTTCCGCCTTGGCCTCTGGTATGGTGATGTCGCTCACGGCAATGGTCAGGCCCGATTGGGTAGCGTACTTGAAGCCTATGTCCTTGATCTTGTCTACAAATTTGGCCGTCTCCTCTGGCCCCAGTTGCTGATAGCACCGGGCTACCAGGTCTTTGAGCCGGCCTTTGTCCATCACCTCATTGACGAAGCGCAGTTCCTCCGGCAAGACTTCGTTGAAAAGGGCACGGCCAACTGTGGTCTCGATGGGTTTTTTGCGCCGTGTTGGCTTGCTGGTGACCTGGTAGACTTTGATCTTGGCGTGAAGGTCCACTATACCCAATTCATAGGCCAGGGCTACCTCTTCCAAGTTGGCAAAGATTTTGCCCTCTCCACGACACCCCTCCCGTTCCATGGTCAGATAGTAGCAACCCAACACCATATCTTTGGACGGGCCGACGACGGGTTCTCCATTGGCCGGAAGCAGGAGGTTTTTGGTGGAAAGCATCAATTGTCGCGCTTCCTCAATGGCCGCCTTGGAGAGAGGGATATGGACAGCCATTTGGTCTCCGTCAAAGTCGGCGTTGAAAGCAGCACAGACCAGAGGGTGAATCTGAATAGCGTTGCCTTCCACCAGGACGGCCTCGAAAGCCTGGATGCCCAGACGATGCAGGGTAGGAGCCCGGTTGAGAAGAACAGGCCGCTCTTTAATCACCTCCTCCAGGACTTCCCAGACTTCGGGGCGTGCCTGCTCGACGATGCGCTTAGCCCCTTTGACGTTGGCCGCGTAATTGTATTCCACCAGCTTGCGGATGACAAAAGGCCGGAAGAGTTCCAGGGCCATTCCCTTCGGCAGACCGCACTGGTGCAATTCCAGATGCGGCCCGATGACGATGACCGAACGGCCAGAATAGTCCACCCTCTTGCCCAGCAGGTTGCGACGGAAGCGCCCTTGTTTGCCCTTGAGCATGTCTGACAGCGACTTGAGTTGCCGCCGCCCCCGGGCTGAGACCGCCTTGCCACGACGACTGTTGTCAATGAGAGAATCCACCGCTTCTTGGAGCATACGCTTCTCGTTGCGCACAATGACGTCGGGCGCCCCTAGCTCCAACAGCCTTTTCAATCTGTTGTTGCGGTTGATGACCCGCCTGTAAAGATCATTAAGGTCTGATGTGGCAAAGCGTCCTCCATCCAACTGGACCATAGGGCGGAGGTCCGGTGGGATAACAGGCAACACGGTCAGGATCATCCATTCGGGGCGGTTGCCTGACTTGCGGAAGGCTTCCACCACTCGCAGGCGTTTGGTGGCTTTTTTGCGCACCTGCTTGGAGCGCGTGGTCTTGATCTCGGCCCTCAACTCCTTGGCCATAGCGTCCAGGTCCATGTCCTTGAGGATGTCGTAAAAAGCCTCGGCTCCCATCTTGGCCGTGAAAACGTGTCCCCACTTCTTCTCCAATTCCCGGTAGCGAGACTCGGTCAGAAATTGGAGCGGGGCCAGGCTCATCACCTCGCTACGACTCGCTTCGGCCGTGGCCCTGAGCTGCTCTATCTGCTGGGCCAGCTTGTCTTCCTCGGCTTCGATTTCCTTCTCGGCCGCGTGGCGTAGTTGATCTATCTGAGCCTCGATGAGGACACGGTTATTCTCCTGAGCAGTCTCGATCTCTGCTTTGATTTCACTCAACCTGGACTGCACTACTTCGTTCAGGAGGGCCAGGTGTTGGCGTCCCACCGTCTCTCCTTTTTCGACGATAGTCACTGACGAAGGGGAGAAAACCAGCGGGGCACGGACCTTTTTGCCCTGACGGTCCTCTATTTTGCTTTGCAAGGTCTGGGCCTCTTTCATGACCGACTCGATGGAGGAGGCCAACTGCTCATCCAAGCGCCGGGCTGTGGCTTCGCCCGCCTCTTCCGCCTTCTCGATTTGCTCGGCCAGGTTCGCTTTGATTTCGTCAATCCGCTCCTGGGTGGCTTTCTCCAGACGGATTTGCTCACGGGCCAGGTCTTCGTCGAGGCGCCGCAGAGCCTTGCTGCGCGCCTCCTCGTCCACCTTGGTGATCACATACTGAGCAAAGTACAGGACGCGGTCCAGATTTCGACGCGAGATATCGAGCAATAATCCCAGGTGGCTGGGCACCCGGCGCGTATACCAGATGTGAGCCACCGGCGCGGCCAGTTCGATGTGTCCCATGCGCTCGCGCCGGACCGAGGAGCGGGTTACTTCTACTCCACAGCGGTCACAAACGATGCCCTTATAGCGGACCTGTTTGTATTTGCCGCAGTAGCATTGCCAGTCCTTGGTCGGTCCGAAGATGGCTTCGCAGAAAAGGCCATCCTTTTCCGGCCTCAGACGGCGGTAATTGATAGTCTCGGGCTTGGTCACTTCCCCGTAGGACCAGGCTCGGATTTGTTCTGGCGAGGCCAGACTGATACGAAGAGCGCTGAAATCCTTGATATTCAATCTATTACCTCCTGATCAGCTTGAATGTATCTGAGGGTCGTTTCCACGCTACGATGGCCCAATAAATTGGCCACCGTGGCCACGTCACCGGTTTCTTCCAGCATGGACGTGGCAAAGGTGTAGCGCAACGTATGGGCGGAGACGCCTGTCAGACCCGCCGCCCTGGTGTAAACGTTGACCAGCCGTTGTACCGTTCGCGCTGAGATAGAGTTGCCTTCCTGACTTAAGAACAGGTGCTTGACGTCGGGCGAAGGAGGACGCACCTGCAAATACTCTTGCAGAGCCTGACAGGCCAGGGCGTTGAGGGGGATACGCCGATGATTGTTGCCCCCATTGCCCTTCACCGTCAAGGTACCTCGGCCGTCTGTCAACTCGATGTCGGCCAATTGTAGCTCGATCAGTTCTCCGACTTTGATGCCTGTTTGGAGGAGCAATTGGATGATGGCGTAGTCGCGTTTGATCAGGCTGGGCCTTCCCGCCTGGACTGCCTCCAGCAAGCGGGCGATTTCGTCGGCATCGAGGGCTCTCCGTGAAATTGGGAGAGGCTGAATCCGCCTCACGTCAAGGGCCGGATTGCTTTCCATCAGGTTGGCTTGCCGGGCGAAATCGCAGAACTTGCGGATGGCCTGCAAATGGCGGTTGACGGTGGCCGGCGACAGCCCTCTATCCATCAGGTGTTGGCAATAGGCTTGCACATCGTCAGTGGCCAAATCAAGAAGTGTACGCTGCCGGCAGCCCTGTCCCGATTCGACGCACCAACGAGCGACTCCTCGCATGTCGGCCAGGTAGTTGACGACGGTGGCTCGTGAGAAGCCCAGCCTTAGCAGGTATTGTTCAAACCGAGCGAGCAGGTCGTTATCAGTACCTTTGTCCATACGTCCCTAATGCCTCGTAACGGCGAAGCAGCGTTACGGCCCCGTTCTTTTGAAGACGAATGTAGCTGGACGCCGGCGTCTTTGTTCGCAGTCACGGCTTTGGCCGTTCGTCCAGTTCGCAGTGACGGCTTTAGCCGTCTAGAATGGCGAAGAGCGACTGAAGTCGCCACTACGAGCCACTACATCTTGCGGTTACATGCGGCTTCCTTCAGACTCGCGTCGGATTTGTAATCCGACGCATCGTAGAATATCGTTGTGCTACGCCGGATTGCAAATCCGGCGAGAGCAAAGGCAATTTTCGCCTTGGGTGAACCAGCCAGTTGCAAGAATAGAAATAGGCCATTCCTTTGGGTCTGGTGAACTCTAATTTGCCCGTCGTCGGATCCAACTTCAGCCCGATGGATTCCAGTGTTTCTACCCCGATGACGGTTTGGGCTCCCTCGAAGGTAATACTTATTGAAGGAGCTTCGACCTCTTCAATCGTGATCGCCACCCCATAGGCTTTTGCTTTGACCTTTTCACCATTCCCCAGCGTTACTTCAACTCCCGGCATAGGCCCCCAGGCTCCCACTGCCTCTAATATCTCCTCTGGCAGAACAGTGTAAGTGGCCCCTGTATCAATGAGCACGTCCTTCAACTCTATAGCAGCCTTGCTTCCCCTTACTGTCACGTCTGTATGCAGATGCCCCATCCTGAATACCTTCCTCAGCCCCGCAGTTGCAGAGAGATATTATACGCAGTAATTATACGCTATCTCTGGTGCATTGTCAAGAATCTACCCTTCGTCCATCGTCGCCCTGAGGTAGGCTTCCATGAAATCGTCCAGATGGCCGTTGAGCACAGCGTCGGTGTCGGCCGTCTCGTGGCCGGTGCGCAGGTCTTTGACCAGACGATAGGGCTGCAAGACGTAGGAGCGGATCTGATTGCCCCAGCCGGCTTCTACGTGTTTGCCTTTGAGTCGAGTTCGCTCTGCTTCCTGCTTTTCCAATTCCAGGTCGTAGAGGCGTCCGCGCAGGATTTTCATGGCCACTTCACGGTTGCGGGTCTGGGAACGCTCGTTCTGGCAGGTGGCCACTATTCCCGTAGGCAGGTGGGTGATGCGCACGGCGGTGGCGTTCTTCTGCATGTGTTGGCCGCCGGGACCAGAGGAGCGATAGACTTCGATCTTGAGGTCGTTGGGGTCAATATCTACTTCAATGTCTTCGGCGATGTCAGGCCATACCTCCACCAGGGCGAAGGAGGTGTGGCGGCGCCGGGAAAAGTCGAAAGGAGAGATACGCACCAGGCGGTGGACACCGCGTTCTGCTTTGAGGTAGCCGTAGGCATAAGGCCCGGCCACTCCCACGGTGACGGTCTTTAACCCTGCTTCTTCACCCGCCAGGGAATCCAGGATCTCGGTCTTGAAATTCTTTCTCTCGGCCCAGCGCAGGTACATGCGCAACAACATCTCGGTCCAATCCTGGGCCTCGGTGCCACCGGCGCCAGCGTGGATGGCCAAGATGGCGTCGTTCCGGTCGTACTTGCCCGAGAGGAGAAGCCGAAATTCCAGGCGATTCAACTCGGCCGCTACTTTCTCCGCCTCGGCGGCGATTTCATCCAACATGGTTTCATCGTCGTCGGCGACGGCCAAGTCCAACAGGCTTTGCAGGTCGCTCACGCGGCCGGCTAACTCTCTCCAGACACCCACCTCCTCCCGCAGCGAAGCCAACTGTTGCATAGTGGCTTGGGCTTTCTCCGGCTCATCCCAGAAACCGGTCGTGGCCGATTCTTTCTCCAGTCTAGCAATCTCTTTCTCTTTTCCGGCCAGGTCAAAGACGCACCTGTATTTCATTGATTCGGGCGTTCAGTCCATTTAACTTCTCTCTCAAATCCTCCATTTTCTCTTCCTCCTTGAAGCAAATAAGGGTGGTAGCTCTGCACTCAATCGTGGTTGGGCAGGCTGCCCCATTCCGAGGGCGCAGGATGGGAAAAATTTATGGTTTTTTGGGCGGCGGCGAAGCCGCCGCCCAAAAAACACCCTATTTCCCCTCTTCTGTGTGGGAACATGTCCCACCCGATCGCTTGCCCACGTTTACATGCGGGCTTGCCAATAAGGGTAGCCCTGCATTTAATTAGGCAGGCGTTGATGACCGAAAAGGGCGGCGGATGAAGCACGCCGCCTGGATATGTCCAGGCATCGCCATTTACGCGATGCCGCTATTTTCAGGAGGGGGCCACCTGAGGCACGAGGTACAAATCAGGCTCTCACACAATATAGCTTGGCCGCTTTCAGTGCTTTACTCCACGTTGGAAACAAGTCAAAGAATGCTTCCAGGTCATATTTGCTCAATTTCTGCACGTCTTCTGGCGTTGGCAGACGGCCCAATTTTGCCGCCAGGTCGCGCAATTCCAGTTGCAGCTCTTTCTTGGTATATTTTCGCTGCGGCTTGTGTATGCTCTTGCGCTCTATGTAGCCTTTGCGCCTTACCTCGGCTATCTTCTCCCTCGTCATCCTGACGTATCTTTCGTCAACGTCAATCGCTACATAGCGCCGCCCCAATCTGACGGCCGTAACCGGGGTCGTGCCTGTACCACACAAGGCATCCAGCACCACATCGCCCTCGTTCGTGGAGAGGCGGATAATGCGCTCCATCAACGCCTCAGGCAATTGGCAGGGATGATAGTCCCGGTCGCGGCGATGTTTGATACGGTGGATGTCCCACCAAATGTCGGTCAGAGGCATCTTGTCATCAATCCCCATCGCTTTGCGTCTGCGGATACACGAGGCGCGCAGACAGTAGTACCGGGCGTCCAATTGTCCCACTTGGTCATAGTTGAAGGTGAAATCTGTGGGATGTTTGGTGTAGAACAGCAAACCATAGTGAGCCGGCATCAGCTTGCCTCGCGGTTCCGATAGCGCATCCCACACGATCCAGTTTTTAAAATAGAGCCGTTGGTTGAGAAATGTGGCGTGATACATCGTCCACTGTGGTAAATTCAACACATACAGCGAACCGGTGGGTTTCAATATGCGCACGTATTCCTGCAACCATGCGTTGCACCATTTGATGTACTCTTCGTCCGCCCGGGCGTCATCGTAGGTATGATACGCCTTGTCGAGATTGTACGGCGGGTCGGCGAAAACGAGGTCCACAGAGTTGTCGGGATAGCGTTTGAGTATCTCCACTGCGTCGCCGTGGTGGACGACGTTGCACATTTTGTCACCGAGTTCGTTGGTAGCGGCGCTGTATCTTGGCTTTGAGGGGCCGGGCAATTTGTACCAGGTGGCCGGCTCGGCCCCGGCTCTCTCGGCACCGACGCCTTCCTTGGGGCCGATGATGCCCTTGACCTCGCCAGCAGATGCCTGCCCTGTCTCGAAATCCAGCATCCGCAAGATGGTGTCCAGCACAGGAGCAGAGAGCTGGGTGTAGTTATTTGTCTGAGGTAGGCTCGTCCACACATCGGAGATAACATAGCCATCGGGGTGCATCAAGTGTGCCTTGCCACCCCAGTCTTTGAGCGTCCTCTTGCAGAAGGCACAGTACTGGTGAGGAAAGCGCGTTCGCTTCACTCTGAAACGATCGCTGCCTTTGGCAAACAACAGTACAGCCCCGTGTACCGAAGGCAAGCCACTTTCTCTGTGCTGAATTGTGGACTCGACGGCGATCCAATATTTAAAGTTCAGATAGCGGTCAAGGTAGACGCCTAGCTCCGGCAAGTATTCGGGGCATCCCTGTACAAAAAGCAATCCCCCGTTCTTCAGCGCCCGCACACATTCGTCCAGGTACGCCTTAAGGGCATTGGCGTTGAGCAGATCAAGCCCTTCGACCTTTGGGAAAAGTGCGGCGGTGACAACTATGATAAAATCCAGGGAATTATCACTTGCCTCTTTCAGCGTCCGGCCGAAATTTTCTCTGTCTGGATAGACAATGTTCACGATTTGCTGACCTGCGATAGAAGCTCCCTTTCCATCCACGCGGATGTGCAATCCGCTGCGCCTTACTCAAACAAGCCTTCCACGAATGCTTCTGCCTCAAACTCGGCCAAGTCGTCCAGCCCTTCGCCGGTGCCCACCCAGCGGATAGGGATGCCCAGTTCTTTGGCGATGGCAAAAACGATGCCTCCTTTGGCCGTGCCGTCCAACTTGGCCAGGAAGATGCCGGTGATGTCAACGGCCTCTTTGAAATGCTGAGCCTGGGCCAGGGCATTCTGGCCGGTGGTAGCGTCCAGAACGAGGAGGGTCTCGTGGGGAGCGCGGGGGGCATTTTTGGCCGCTACTCTCCGCACCTTCTTCAGTTCCTGCATCAAATTATACTTGGTGTGCAGGCGGCCGGCCGTGTCAATGATGAGCACATCGGCCCCGCGGGAGCGGCCGGCCTGGATGGTGTCATAGACCACTGCGCCCGGGTCGGCCCGAGGTTGGTGGGCGATGACGTCAACGCCTACCCGTTCTCCCCAGATTTTGAGCTGATCAATGGCTGCGGCACGAAAAGTGTCGGCCGCCCCCAGGATCACTTTCTTCCCCCGGTCCTTGTAATACTTGGCCAGCTTGGCAATGCTGGTGGTCTTCCCCGAGCCGTTCACCCCTACGACCAGAATGACTGTCAACAAGGGAGATTCGTCGGACCTCTGAACCTTGCTGTTCAAAATGTCAATCAATTCCCTCTTGAGAATCTCCTTCACCGCCTCGGCGTCGCGTATCCTGGCCTTATTGACCTGTTCTTGCAACTTTTCAACGAGTTCAACGGTGGTTTTGACCCCCACATCAGCCTGAATGAGCAATTCTTCCAGCTCTTCCCACAACTCATCGCTGATTTCGCTCACGCCTAGCAGTTCTGTGACCCGTCCGAAGAAGGAGCGACGGGTACGGGTCAGACTTTGGCTGATTTTCTTCGACCGTCCCAGCACGTAGAAACTAACCTCCCAGGGATGTTTGTACGTTAACCGTACTATTATACTATAAACTCACGATATTGACAAAAGCTGCGTGGGCAATGACTCTCCCGCCGGGGTTCGCAACCTGCGGGAGGGTGAACTATTGACTTTACCTACAAGCCCTGAAGCCCCCACTGCGAGGTGGGGGTAAGTCACAGCCGGCCCAGGAGAAAGCTCCCCTGGGTCAGTTGTGACGGCTCCCCCGGCTACACCGGGGGCTTCTCGGCGCTATCCTCACGATGTGGGTAAAGGGTGAACTCTGTTTGACAAAAACAGAGCCTGGGGGTAAAATGAGTTTTGTGCATCCATCTGCTGGAAACGACCTCCGATCCGAAAAGAGAGAGGCCGCCTGCTGCGAAAAGGCCGGCGTTTTCGTGAGTCTGATCGTGCTTGGCCTGGCCTTTCTGCCTGAGCTAGAGTTGCCCACCAGGACTTTTCACCTCCTTGGTTCGTTGGCTTCTATCCGACTTTCTGCAACGGGGCTGATGGCAGCTCTGCTGGCCGGCCTGGCTTGCACCGGCACCGAGTCTCTGGTCCGTTCTCACCCCCTGGTCCGCCGGGGAGAGGTCCGTCACACTTTTGTCTTTTGGGCTCTCCCTGGCCTGTCAGTGACCGCAGTGACCCTGCTCCTTCCTCTGGCCCCCGACAAAGTTTGGCTGAGCGGCCTGGCTATGACCGCCCTTCTCTTGCTGCTGATCGCGGTAGCCCAATATCACACTGTTGACCCTACCGACCCCGGCTACAGAGTAGCTCGCCAGGCCCTGAATATTTTCGCCTATATTGTGGCCTTCGGCTTTTTCGCTCTGATCTACAAAGCCCGCAGTCTGCTTTCGGCTCCGATTGCGGCCGCGGTGGGCGGTCTGCTGGCTCTGGAGTTGTTGCGCGGAGCCCACCACAGCCTGCGTCTGGTCGCTTTTTATGCTCTTGTTACCGGTCTGGCATTGGGGGAAACGGCCTGGGCTCTGAAGTATTGGACGGCCAGCCGATTGACCGGCGGGCTGTTCCTGCTTTTGGTTTTCTACTTGCTCGCCGGCTTTTCGCGGGAGGGACTTTTACGGAGGCTCGACCGGCGGGCGCTCGTTGAATTCTCTCTGGTTGCCCTGGTGGGTCTGGGGCTCATCATCAAATACCACCCTTGACCAAAGTTCGGGACCGCTTGTAGTAACGGCTTTGGCCGCCGAAAAGCGACTGCTGAGGCTCCAGTCTGGCGAATTCTGAATACCACATCTTGACAAGGAGCTGAGTGTAACCACGAGATGTGGTGGTTCGTAGTGGCGACCTTCGCTTTTCGTCACCTTGAACGGCTAAAGCCGTCACTACGAACAAAAACACCGGTGTCCAACTCAGTTATTGATACCAGAAGGCAGTGCTGGAGTAGGTCACAGAGAGGTTGTTGCCGATGATCCCGTGTTCTACCTCGATACCTAGAGATTGCCTGAAGTCCACGGCATCGGTTATGTAGAAGCGATACTGTGAGGCGATCTCGCCTCTGACCCGGTCGTCTTTCCAGGTGCAGCCGGAGAGGGGGAATTGCGAACTGGCCGGATTGTGGGGGTCGTACCAGATGTAGTAGTAGCCGCCGTCGAAATCGTCCTCGATTCCTGTGCCGGGCAGGGCGAGTTGCCCATCAACCCAGATGTCGTAGTCGCTTTCCAGGTAAGGGAACCGCCAGACGTCAGGGAGCCCTTCACCGTAGTACGGTGTGCCTCCACGGTCAACGTCGTGCCCGGTGAGGATGCAGCCGATGTAGCGACCGCTCCCGGCGACATCCAAAAGCCGATAGTTGGCCGGGTTGTCGGCTTGTAGCCGCTCTTCCTTGAAGAGGGCATGAAATCTGGTGCCCGCAATCTCGTTCGTCGGGCGATAGAGGATTGTGGCCTGAATATGAGGTTTGCCTCCGCCGCTGTTGGTGAACAGAATCCTGGCCGATTGGAAAGGCATAGGAAAAAAGTTGTAGAACTCGTGTTGCTTCTCGTCTCCGGGCGGCTGTACGATTACAATTCCCAGAGGCAGAGAACGATAGGGGCGTGTCTCTTCGGCCGTTCCAAATAAGGCTCGCAGCGGCCCTTCGACGCTGGGGTTGGCCTGACCGTCCCAGAAGATCCTCATCCACAGGTCGTTTTCCTGACCGTCCTGGACGAGGAGCTTGAGGGCAGTGATCACGCCGGGACCGGCGAGCTCGATCTGGGCCGAGCTATCGGGCTCGATCTCCAGCACCTGGCGGATTTGAACCTCGTCGCCTGTCTGATAAGGATGAGTTCCAAGGTTGCTCCAAGCCTGGCGCACTCGTTCCAGTTCGCCTGCCTCCTCTGGGGTCAAGGGCAGGCGAAAGCTCTCAAAGGGGCCGGGGTCGCTATCGAACCGCTTGACCGCTATCTGAAACATCCTCGGCCCTACGTATTTCCCCTCATCGTAGGGTGGGTTGGGAGCCAGGGTCACGCGCACCGAGTGGTAGAAAGGCATGGGGATGTGGGAAATATTCCCGCCATTGCCTGTGCGGTAATGTCTGACCAGCGGGGTCAGGAAGGGGCTTGTCTCCCCACCGAAAAACTGGGTCACGGGCATGTCAATGCGAGGGGTTGGTTCATCGTCGAAGTAGAAACGGATGTTGCCGACCTCGGCGAAGAAACCCCATTCGGGGTCGGGTGCCTCGCCTGCGGCGGGGCGGTCGTGCTGGCGGTGGGTGAACCAGACCCGGGCGATGTAGCCTGGTCCTTCGGTGCGGGGCAACACCTCGTATTCCTTGCGGCCATCGGCTCCAAAGACGATGCGGTAATTGGCGTAGGTGTTCGGCCCAATCAGGTAGCCGTAACGGGGGTCCTGAGAGAAAAACTGATCCGACCGAAAGTAGTCCCAGAACTTTTCCGGGCTCTGGTGGTTGTTGCTGGCGAACTGTTTAGAAGTGGTGCCCTCTGGATAGGGCAGTGTGGAGAGGTCAACCATGCGGCGCAGCAGTTGACACATCAAAGTTGGACATGAGCCCACCGGTTTGGAAGGAGGCGCGGCAGTGGGAGTCGGCGCGGTGGAATTGGGGTTAGGGACGGTGGTTGGCACCGGGGTATCAGTAGGCGGCTGAGGTTGAGGGGTATCGGTGGGGAATGGGGTGTCTGTGGGAAGAGGTGTGGCCGTTGGTGTGGGAGTATTGGTTGGGGTCGCTTCCTCGCTCGTGGTGGATTGCAAATCTGTCGTGAGTGTTGGTGTCGGGCTGAAAGTGGGCCAGGGGGTCCTGGCAGCCTTGGCCGTCGGGCTGAGCAGCAGTACGGTGGTGGTCTCAGGATGGTAGAAAAAAAAGCTCCAGCCGGCAAAAGCGGCTGCCGCGCAGACCGGCAGAACCAGCAGCAGCCAAAGAGACGCCAAGAAGCTATTCTTCTTAGTTCTATCCCCAGCGGGTAAGGGCAGTTTATCCATGCGATGCTTGTCGCCCGCCTTATTCAGGTGCAATATCCAAAGTTACTTC